>JBARZF010000505.1:0-2354 GCA_049649675.1 Rivularia sp. (in: cyanobacteria)
TTACATTAACCGCATCAATCACAGCTTGACGAATCCAAGTTTCATTTGGTGGTAAAGCATATTGAGTCACCGCATCGTAACTCACCGCAGCACCCGGATTCAAATATCCTTTATCTACCCCATGAAAATTTTGCGAGCTGTAGTATGCAGGAATCATAACATCATCTCGTCGGAAGCGATCGCTCTCTTCTTGCCAATTTACGCTTTCGGAATAACGTCGTAATTCTTCTTCATTAATCAACAGACGAACCACGGGAGATAAAAAACGTTCCCACAATGTATCTTCTCGAGCTGCCATCTCTATAATTCCTTAGTTGAGTACTAAACATAAAAGTATTTTATTAAGAAAATTTTAATCTACTTTTGTCAATTCCGTGATTTTTTTGTTCTTTTACCGAAAAATTGACATTCTCTATTTATATACTACAATTGTAGTATGCAGCCGTTCTGATTCGTACTAGCACTTGGGTGTATTGCGAATCAGAGGTGAAAACAGCGCTACTACAAACCCGGAATATTTTTAAAGTTATCGATTACGCGAATTAAATATCCGATAGTTAATTTACTAAAAATCCAAAATCTAAAATCTAAAATCTAAAATCGAACTATGCCTTATAAAAAGTTAGAAATACCAGCAGAAGCACCCGTTTTATCCTGGGCAAATCACGAATTAAAAGACAACGAAACTCAGATGGCGAAAAACGTGGCATCGCTACCGTTTGTATTTAAACACGTAGCTTTGATGCCCGACGTGCATTTAGGAAAAGGCGCTTTAGTAGGTTCGGTAATTGCGACAAAAGAAGCGATAATTCCTGCCGCTGTGGGGGTTGATATTGGTTGTTTTGTAGGTAGCACTTTAATTCCTTTAGTTGACGGGAAGTCTTATTCTTTAAAAGAATTAACGGCTCGCAATGAAGAATTTATTGTATATGCCTGTACTTCAATGGGTAAAATTGTCGCAGCAAAAGCTAAAGCTAAATTGACAAGAAAAAATGCGCCTTTGGTGAAAGTGATTTTAGATAACGGCGAAGAACTTATTTGTACTCCAGAACATCAATTTATGATGCGGGATGGTACTTATAAAGAAGCGCAATATCTTCAACCTGAAACATCTTTGATGCCCTTTTATTCTAAATTAGATAAAGATGGTTACACCTTAATTTCTCAGCCATATTCTGGTAGATGGCAGAAAGCACATTGGATAATTGCAAGATCGGGATTATTAGGAGAAATTCCAAGCTTTGATGGACAAAGAACAGTTATTCATCATCGTAATTTCAGTGAATCTGATAATCGACCAGAAAACTTAGAGTTTATGGGAAATAGAGAACATTCTGCTTATCATCGTAGTTTAGTAGAACGAAATCAATCCTGGCAATCTCCAGAGTTTGAAAAGAATCGAAAAGCTGCACTTGCCCAAAAAGCTCAAACACCGGAAGGATACGAATATTACGCTGAAAGAGGAACTCGTAATATTCTTAAATATATGGAGCAGCAACCGGAACATTTTAAACAAGCAGTTGCTGATAATGGCTTGCGTGGAAAGCAGTATTTAGTCAGCTATAACAAAAGCGAAAAAGGACGAGCAAAATCATCCGAAATTGCTAATAGATATTACACCTGCGATATTTGTGGTACGGAAATTAAATCTCCTATTGGACTTCACAATCATCGTCGGAATCAACATCAATGTAATCATAAAGTGGTTGCTGTTGTACCTGTAGAATATACAGAAGATGTTTATTGTTTAACGGTACCTGAATATCATAACTTTGCTTTGAAAGCGGGTGTATTTGTTCATAACTGCGGCATGGGAGCTATCAAAACTCCATTTAAAGGCGATAAATTAGAAGGGAAACTAAAGAAAATTCGCCTTGATATTGAAGCAGCAATTCCTACTGGTTTTAACGAAAATAAAGATATTGATAAAAGTGTAACCAACTGGCAAAATTGGAGCGATTTCAAAGACTTGCATAGTGGAGTGCAAGATTTAGAAAGTAAAGCCATGAAACAGTTGGGTTCCCTTGGCGGTGGGAATCACTTTATTGAAGTTTGTGTAGATACGGAAAATCAAGTTTGGCTGATGCTGCATTCTGGTTCCCGCAATATTGGCAATAAGTTGGCGCAATATCATATTAGTACGGCGAAGGATTTAGCTAAAATGGCCGATACTAATTTACCAGATAAAGATTTAGCTCATTTTGTCTCGGGTACTCCAGAATTTGCTGCTTATTGGCATGATTTGCAGTGGGCGCAGGAATACGCTCGTTTTAATCGCGATGTCATGATGGCAAGGTTTAAGAAGATTGTTGAAAAGCATTTATCAGGTGGAAAGCCGTTTAAACCATTATTGG
>JBARZF010000506.1:0-2761 GCA_049649675.1 Rivularia sp. (in: cyanobacteria)
GGGTATACTCCCGATAACTGGCATCAAGAAGTTACATTCGGAAGCATTCGTTTAGACTTCTTAGCATTTGCAAAACAGACGATTCCCCTAGTTATAGACGCTAACTCACCGTTAAGTGTAGTCATGGAGGCTAAACACCCCAAACAAAACTTAAAAAATCACGTTTATCGACTCAAGCAATATTTAACCAAATTGAGCATACCCTATGGGTTGCTAACAAATGGTAAGGAAATTAGAATTTATCAAAAATCTCAAGCAGATATTAAGTTAGTATTTCAATGTTCGGGTAGAGAAGTTGATAGAAAAATAGATGAAATTCAAAAAATAATTGGTAGAGATAGTTTAAAAGCAAAAAATATTGAAGATGAATCAGAACAGCAATTAAAACAAAATCGAGAAATAAAAACACAACAGATTTATAAACCTTCTGAAGTCAAAAGGAATAATAAAATGAAAATAATTGCTATTTATCACAACAAAGGCGGTGTTGGTAAAACTACTGTTTCAGTAAATTTAGCAGCAGCTTTGAGCAACATGGGAAAAAGAGTACTTTTAATTGATATAGATTCTCAAGCAAATAGTACTTTTGCTACAGGCTTAATTAAATTTCAATTTGAAGAAGATGATAATTTAAAGGACAATAATGTCTGTAATTTATTAGAATCGGGTGATTTTAACTTTATTCCTGACATTGTTCGTCAGTCGGAGTATTTCAACAATCCAGAAATTGATGTGATTCCTTCACATATAACATTAATAGAATCCCAAGATAAATTAAACAAAATAGCTGTTAGCCGTACAAGATTAGTAGCCAAACTCAAAAGAGTAGAAAAAGATTACGATATTGTGATTATTGACACTCCACCATCCAGAGATTTATATGCTGAAGTAGCTTTAATCGCAGCCGATCATTTGATAATACCTTCAGATTTAAAACCATTTGCCAATCAAGGTTTACCAACAGTCCAAAAATTTATCAGCAATATTAATGAATATCGAGAAGTAATGGGTAAACCTGCTATTAATTTAATTGGTGTTCTTGCTTCCAAAATATCTACCAATCATCGATTTTTGCAAAGTACATTTATCAAACAAAGAGAGGTAATTACCCAACGTTACAACTTACCATTAATGGACGCAGTAATTTACGATCGAACTGCCTTATCAGCCTGCATGAATCAAGTACTTAAGGTTGCAGAATTAGAATATCCAGATCCAAAGTCTATTTTTAAATTTGCCGAATCAACTACCTCCGCACAAACATCCGCTCAAGAATTTGATATTTTAGCATCAGAAGTTTTAAAATCTGTAGGAGTGAATAAATGATGAACTTTTCCTTCGTTGACGTTAAAAGCATTACTTCTGATGTGCCTCGTTCCAATTTTGCGGAAGCAGACTTAGAAAATCTCGCCGATATTATTTTAAAATCGGAAGGGATTATTAAACCAGTAGTTGTCAAAGCAACAGGAATAGAAAGTTTCAGCGTAGTTGACGGACATTTTGAATATTACGCTGCCGTGAGAGCAAAGGAAAAAGATGCCCGCAAAGGTGAAATGGTAAATGCGTTTGTAATTTCACCCAAACTTGAAGATTTAGTGATAAAACAAGCCGCGATTCTTAGAGGTAAAGAGTCATCAGAGGAGCCAGTACCAACTCCTTCGGGTACAAGTAACCTAGAATCTCGCTTGCAAAATCTGGAATTACGACTTGAAAAGCAGATTAACGAATTTAATTCAAAAATAAGCCAGGAAAGACAAACAACAGACGAAGAATTAAAGCAACTTAAAAATAGAATTCCCCAACCAAGTCATCCTTTAACTTTGTTAAATACTTTAGATAAAGAAGAATTAGCTCTTAAACTGCAACGTTCTAAAATTCCTAATGCAGAAAAATTAGCCGAAGTTATCATCACTGCTCGTGAAAAAAAATCAGATAGTAAATTTACAGATTATCGTGATGCGATTAATTCAGTTAAAGGATTGGGCGAGAAAAGAATGTTAAGTATTATTGACGAATGGTCATAATTATTCGCAACTCCTCATCTGATTTTAGATTTTAGATTTTGGATTTTGGATTTTGAATGAAAGAATCTTCAATTTCCCCAAAAAAATTTAAAAGGTATGTAGCCGAGTTAGCGCAGCGTGTCCACCTTTTGCATAGGGTTAATCTAAAATCTAAAATCCAAAATCCAAAATTGCCTCACCCCTTAACTTTCCGCAAAGCATCAAACGCTCTACCCCTAAAGCCGACTGGTAACAAAGATAACCCCAAACCAGTCCAAGCTTTAGCAGTCGAAAAAGATTTACCTTTCTTAACCAATTCTCTTCCTTTATCAGTTTCACCAGTTTCAATCAATCGCAAACCCAACAATAATTGAGTTTCCTGCAAACGCTTTAATCTAATATTCTCCAACTTCTCCGAATCAAACTTATAGCTTTGCAAATACTGCTGCTTACCTGTTAAATAAGGAATTGCGCGATTAATTCCTTGCTGCTCTGCGTGAACTCTATATTCCATCAAAAATTTAGGTAAATAATAGCCCTTCTTCCCAGCCAAAGCCAAACGCACGAATAAGTCATTATCTTCGCAATTTTGCCAATTCGGCTGCATAAATCCAACTTCAACAACAGTTTGACGGCGAAATAGAGTTGCACCAATTTGAAAGCTTTGATTCACAAACACAGCTTCCAATAGATTATTTACCACACCTGACGCTAAATCTTTTCTTCCCCAAATACGGGAATTTTCCATAGTTTGAGCT
>JBARZF010000507.1:0-10544 GCA_049649675.1 Rivularia sp. (in: cyanobacteria)
TAGATGTGATGACTTATGTATCATTAAAACTGTCTGGCTTACCTAGTACTTCAGTAATTGGTTCGGGAACAGTTTTAGACACTGCTCGTTTTCGCTATCTATTGGCAGAAAAATTACGGTTAGATCCCCGTAGTTTCCATGCATACATCATTGGCGAACATGGTGATAGTGAAGTTCCTGTATGGAGTAAAGTAAATATTTCGGGGATGCATCTGTGTGAGGGGGGGTTAGAAAACCGTACAACCGCAGATCAAGAATTTTTACATCAAACCTTTGAAGAGGTTAAAAACGCAGCCTACGAAATCATCAAACGTAAAGGTGCAACTTCCTACGCAATTGGTTTAGGAGTAACCGATATTGTCAAAGCTGTTTTGCGCGACCAAAATCGTGTATTCACCGTCAGCAGTTTAGTCGAAGATTTTTATGGTATTAAAGATGTTTGCTTGAGTCTGCCTACAGTTATCAATCGTCGTGGTGTTGATAGAAAAGTTAATTTTACTCTCACCGAAACGGAATTAGAAAAACTGAAGAATTCCAGCGAAGTTTTGCACAATGCTATTTCACAACTAGAACTTTAATGTTGTCCTTTTAAAAGTCTCTGAGGTGAAGCTATAGAATTCAAACCAAGCAAAGTTAATGATGACAAAAGACTTTATTAGCTCACCTTGGATTTTTCATCTTTTGGTTTATTCCCAGCTTGAGACAATCCCCCATATTTATAATAAGCAGCACAAGCTCCTTCTGAGGAAACCATACAAGAACCAATAGGATTTTGTGGAGTGCAAGCCGTGCCAAAAACTTTACATTGCCAGGGTTTGAGAACTCCCTTAAGAATTTCGCCACATTGACAGGCTTTATGGTCAGCAACTTTTAAATTGGGAATAGTAAACTTTTGTTCGGCATCGAATTGGGCATATTCAGGACGGATTTTGTATCCAGAATCAGGAATTTCACTCAAACCTCGCCATTCAAAAGTTTCTCTAACTTCAAATACTTTTTTAATTGCTTCTAAAGCTTGATAATTGCCTGTTGTTGTTACCAGACGATTATATTGATTTTCAACCTCACAACGTTTTTCTACAAACTGACATAACAGCATCCAAATTGATTGGAGAATATCTACAGGTTCAAAACCAGAAATTACAATTGGTTTTTGATATTGCTGGGAAATAAATTCGTATGGTTGAGTGCCAATTACCATACTGACATGACCAGGACCGATAAAACCATCTAATTGTAAGTCAGGGTTTTTTAATAATGCTTTGAGGGCAGGAATTACAAGAACGTGATTGCAAAACATACTGAAATTAGAAATATTTTCCGCTGCTGCTTGTAAAATAGTTAAAGCTGTACTTGGGGCAGTAGTTTCAAATCCAATACAGAAAAAAACTACTTCTTTGTCGGGATTATTCTTAGCAATTTGTAGACAATCTAACGGGGAATAAACCATCCTAATATCGGCACCGCTTGCTCTTGCTTGTAACAAACTAGTTTTAGAGCCGGGTACTCGCATGGCATCGCCGAAAGTTGTTAAGATAACATGAGAATTTGTAGCTATAGAAATAACGTCATCTAATCTACCTTTTGGCATTACGCATACCGGACAACCAGGACCATGAATTAATTCTATTTCCTGGGGCAGAACCTCCTCAATTCCGTACTTAAAAATAGAATGAGTATGACCCCCACATACTTCCATAATTTTGAGAGGTCTATCTATCGCCTTAGATAGTTTTTCTACTTGTTGCAATAAAGCTTTATATTTACGATTATCGCGGAATTCATCAACGTATTTCATCTAAATAAATATTTCAAAAGTCAGAGAATAAAATTAAATATTAATAGAATTAAGACGAATATAATATTAGCTATCAACTATTAATTCTGCCATTTCTTCCAATAGCTTTAATGTTTGTGCTGCTTCTTTCTCGTTAATGCGGTTCATGGCAAAACCAACATGAACTAATACCCATTCGCCAACACACGATTCGGGAGGATGTTGTTCGTCAACAATACAAGCAATGTTAATTTGACGTTTGACACCGCCGATGTTTACAGTTGCTAATTTGTCATTGGCATTATTTATTGTAACTATTTGACCCGGAATTCCTAAGCACATTTTTTTTATTAATTAACCATAAAGAAATAGAAGTACAAAGATAAAAATTATTTTTTTATTTATAATTGATGTCTTGCTGCTGCAATTACTGTTTGTCCTAGAGATAAGTTACTGTCGTTTGGTGGTATTAAGCTATGAGTTAGTACCTTTATTCCTAATTTTCCTAGTTGTTTAACTGTTTGTTCTAGCAAAATTTTGTTTTGAAATACCCCTCCTGTGAGTACTACTTGATTTATTGGATGTTTTTGGCAGAGTAAATTTACGGTTTGTGTGATATTGAACGCTAAACTTAAGTGAAATTTTGTGGCAATAATTCGTGCTGGTTTATGTTGTTGTAAGTCATTTAGTATGATTTGCCACATTGGATATGGGTTTATACAATAAATTTTATCTAAGTTTTTTATCTGGAAAGGTAATGTTTGTTTTTTTTCACAATTGTGTAAGCTTCGATAATTAATTTAGGCATTTGTTTGCTCCAATTTTAAAACTCCCTTTGTTCAAACCAAAACTTCATTTTGTCATACCTAAAAACTGGCCCATCTTTGCAAATAAAAGTAGGACCAAGTTGGCAATGCCCGCAGAAACCCACAGCACATTTCATATTCCGTTCCATTGAAATATAGATACTTTCTGGACTCACACCGCGTTTTAATAATTCCGCAATCGTAAACCGCATCATCACTTCCGGTCCGCACATGATTGCTGTAGTATTGAGTCGGTCAAAGGGCGCTCTACGTATCAAATGCGTCACAACTCCTACGTTTCCCTGCCAACCTGCTTGAGCGCGGTCAACTGTGACCAATACTTCCATATCAAGGCGAGATTTCCATGCTTTCAATTCACGGTGAAAGGGTATATCTTCAGGAGTACGAGTCCCAAAAAGTAAGACAACTTTACCGTATTTTTGCCGATTTGCAAGTATATGATATATCGCCGGTCGTAGCGGTGCTAACCCAATTCCCCCAGCTACCAATACCACATCATTACCTTCAGCTACCTGTAGCGGCCAACAACTACCAAAAGGACCCCGTATCCCCATTGTGTCACCGGGTCTTAGTTTACTTAGGGCAGTAGTTACATTTCCTACAATGCGGGTTGTATGTTGTAATCTATTCGTTTCTTCTGGATTACTGCTGATAGAAATAGCACATTCTCCGGTACCGAAAGCGTAGAGCATATTAAATTGACCGGGTGCAAAGATAAATGGTTCTTTATCTTGTGTTGATTCTAAATCTAAGGTAAAAGTATCATGGGTTTCTTTATGCGTCCGCTTGACTCGGTAAATTTTCGGAACCATTGAATTAACGGCAATGGCAGAAGGAGAAATTAATTCTACTTTGTTGTCTTTACTTCTAAAGGTGGTCATAACAACTTCCTTTCAGGTAAACCGTAGAGGTCTAAAAGTTGCAACCGGGTGGCTTGGAGACTTTCTAACATGATGAAGGAAAAGCGTTTCATCATTTCGTAACCCAACTCTGGGTCATTGTCGCATTTACCGCGCAAACAGCGACCATCTAGTGCGATCGCCCGCGTTAATTCTAGCGCTCGTGAATCAAATTGCCATTCGTAAGGTGGGTAAAGCCAAGACCATCCTAAAACATCATGGTCTGCAAGGGTTCTGATAGTTATTGCTTGCTTTCCCGGAGAACTAATTTCTATCGATACTCTACCATTTCTAATCAGGTAAAATCTATTTGCTTCCTCACCGCGCTGGAAAATCATCTCTCCTGCTTCAAACCTGATGTTTGACGCACATTCAACCAAAAGCTGGATGTATTCTGGTTTTAATTTTTGAAAGAAACTATGTTCTTTTAATAGTGGTTCTAATGTTGATAGTGGCATTTATGTTCTCCAACAGTTTCTACTTCTTTTGAAGTTTGAAAAATAAACGCAGCGGCTCACCTATTGCTACCTTTTTGTTTGCAATATAAAATCTATCTTCAGGTTAGAAAAAAATATAAAGAAGTCTTGATACCGCGAGGGGATTTAATATTTTTTTATGTATAAATTTTGAGTTCCCCCTCGCGGGACGCTGTTAAGCAAGTGGCTCAAATCAACAGCTTCAAACTTACAGGTGATGGTTGCAAAAAATACTAGTAGACCGAAAGCACTTATATTTTAAAATGGCGTTGCTTTATTGGCGTAGCATAGTGGTATGTTCTTGCAGTTTGCGCTTAGCTGCATTAAAAGCATCACGAATTGCTACATAAATATCCTCGTGAGACTGACGTTCAGGTGGGTTACGTTTTACAACTATTTCCCCAGTTGGCACAGTCATGTAAATTCGCACTTCATAAAGTTTGCCGTGATTTTGGTGTTGATGTGGGACATCAACTACAACTCGGCAGCTTGTAATCCGGTTGTGAAAACGGTCGAGTTTTTCAGCTAAGGAGCGAATTTTTGCTTCTACAGTTTCTGATGGGGGGATGTTGTGAAAAGTGATTTGTAGAGGGTTTATCATAATTTCTCCTTTTTTTAAGATATTTTGGGATTGACTGGCACAACAGCGGGAATTAGTAGTATCTTCGAGAAATTGCGGTTGAATGCTTGAAGGATTTTGCTGTTACCTTGAGATTAAAAGAAAAATTTGAGTAACTTGTGAGGAATTGGTTGATATTCCGGTTTAATATTTAGCAACGCAAATTTAATAACTTACAATTTTTTTTGATGTAATTCGGAATGGTGGGTTACGAAGAAGGCTAATAGCAGCTTAATGTATGTATGTTATTTTATCCACATTCCTTTTTTGAAATAAATCCAATTAACTGTTTTCTTTAATTGCCTTCACTTCTTGCGTAATGTCAATTGCTACGGGACACCAAGTAATACAACGTCCGCAACCAACGCATCCTGAAGTCCCGAATTGGTCAATCCAACTCGCTAATTTGTGGGTCATCCACTGACGATAGCGGGATTTAACGCTGTTTCTTACGCTTCCTCCCCGCAGATAGGAAAAATCTATGGTGAAACAAGAGTCCCACTCTCGCCATCGTTCTGCATGGTCGCCGGTTAAATCAGTCACATCTTCTACGGTGGAGCAAAAGCAGGTAGGGCAAACGAGGGTACAGTTACCGCAGGTGAGACAACGGGAAGCGACATCATCCCACTGGGAATGTTCTAGATTTTCGTAAAGCAGTTCTTTGATGCCTGCTGTATCTAATTGTCGTCCCATATTTTCTGCTGTCCGGGCAACAATATTATCTGCTGTTACTTGTTGCTCACTCGTGGCTGATATGTGAGATACTTTACTAAGTACTCTTGCGCCTGCTTCACTACCAACTTCGACTACAAAATAGTGACTTTCGGGTTCTAAAACCTCTGTTAAAGCTAAATCAAATCCCTGAGTTGCTTTTGGTCCAGTTTGCATTGATACACAAAAACACGTACCACCAGCTTGAGCGCAGTTAACAGCAACTATAAAAATATTATCCCGACTTGCTTGGTAATGGGGGTCAACAGCAACGCCATCAAGAAATACCTGATCTTGAATTGCGATCGCACTCAACTCACAAGCACGAACTCCAATCAAAGCCCTTTTTGTTGAGTCGGGAGTTTCTGGGATGACTTGAATATCCTGACCTTGACGTTGTGCTGACCACAAACGCACCCGAGGAGGAAATAAATATTTCTTCCAAGAATGGGGTCCTACAGAATAACCAAAAACGGCTTTATCATCACGTTTTTCTAAGCGGTAAGTTCCACCATCTTGCTCGTCAGTCCATCCGATGGGTAAGTCTTCTACTTTAGATATTTCATCGTAGACAATTGCGGCTTCTTTTATAGTGGGAGCTATTAGTTGATACTCTTCTTGAGCCAATACATCCAGTAATTGTTGCAAATCTTGTCTAGCAACAACAACTTTTTGATTAATTTGTAGAGAATTTGTCATTTAATCCAATTTCTCCTCAGTCTTTTCCATCAAGCCTTGTGCCATACCAATAGCCAGCAAGATTAAATTTTGTTCTTTTTGCCCTCTTGCCTTTTCGTCACTGAAGGTCGGATAAAGATGGGGATTAGCAATCATACTAGCTAATAATTGAGCCGCAATTTGCTTTACTTCTGTTGTTTTTGCATCCATATTTACCAAATCCTTCCATTTTGGGAGAATGTTGCATTTTCATTTCAATGCAGGCTGGAGTAGAAAACTACTAGAAAGATTCTGCAACAATCTTGAGATTAAAAGGAAAACTTGAGGAACTTGTGAGGAAGTGGTTGATATTATTAGTACAGTTCCACTTTAAAAAGAAATAATATAAGCGATAATTATCAAAAAAACAGGATTTTTTTGCGAACAGCGTAGATTTCCTCACAAGTTCTTCAAATTTGATGATTACTATAAAATAAAAGCTAGAAATTCAGAGTAAACAAGAGTTTACATAAGGAGGAAGTAAGATAACGCCCCGGAGGGGCAATCGAACAGAAAATAGGGGTAAGCTCGCTACGCTCCGATTCTCTGAAGACTATACATCAATCAAGAGGTTGTGTATAAAATTTGCTAGTTGAGAGCGCCCTGCTAGACGGGAAAAAGCTCCCGCGATGAATGAATAATGAATGAAAAAATTATTTATCTCATTCAATATCCCTTTTAATATCTGCCTCCTGCCTTGTGTTTACTAGGAGGTAAATATGAAAACTAAAAATGGACGAAAAACATCAATTAATTTTGCCGCAGCTTTTGCGGCTACAGCGACAATAATAGCTGCTTCGGTTGCACCTGCTCTTGCAGCACCGAAAGTTGAAATAGTAGGTGCCGGTTACGGTGGTAGCGGTTGTCCCGATCGGTCTGCTAGCGTGATTGTTAGTCCCGATGGTCAAGAACTAAGTATTCTATTTGACAAGTATACAGCTTTCGCAAATAGTTCAAGAGAAAGACGTAAAACCTGTAACTTAACAATTCCGATTAAAGTGCCTTCAGGCTATCAAGTTTCTCTCTTCGATGCTGATTATCGAGGCTATGTAGCTCCTAGAACAACTGGAAGACTCAGAGCAGAATACTTCTTTGCTGGTGGACGGGGACCTGTTTTTAATAGAAGTCTCCGTGGCGAACAAGAATACAATGTTCGAGATAAATTAATGGCTTCTAGCTGGTCGCGTTGTGGTGATAGCTTGAATATGCGCGTGAATAGTTCTATGACTGCTAGTGGACGAGGAATGGCAAGTGTTGACTCCTTTGACCTTGCACGTCGTGGTGGTTTAATTTATCACATCAAATATCGTAGTTGTAATAAATGATAAACTCGTTAGCTTTCTGATGAGTCCCACATACTGAACAGTCACGCAAAATAAAATGTCCTGTTATTGGTGTCGTCGAAATTCGGCGACACCGCCGCATATCTAACAAATAGTTTTAAAATATGAATATTAAAAATATCAGCAAAAATCTGATTTTTTTTTGTTTAACATTACTGGCTACTTTAACTGTTTTTACTTCATTTGCCCAGGCTAATAACCAGGAATTAGATGTCTATTTCTTTTACGATCGAGCCTGTCCTCATTGTGCTGAACAAAAGCCATTAATGGAATATATAGATCAAAATAATCAAGAGGTTAAAGTATATGCTTATGAGGTAAGTCAATATCCAGTTATTTGGCAAGAATATTTAGAAAAATATAAAATTTCTAGTGGAGCAGTTCCGAGAACATTTATCGGGGAAAAATCATTTATTGGTTATAGTGAAGAAGATGGTAATTTGGAATATAGTTCAGTTTTTAATGGTTATACGGGCTATAAAAATCAAATCATTCAAGCTATCGAATCCGAATTAGGCAAAAAAATAAATATTCCAGCACCGAAGAAAAGTTTAATTAGTGCTTGGCAAGTATTTTTTCTCCCTGGGTTATATGCTGTTAGTTATTTATTGTTTAAAAATAAATTGCAAAGCGAGCAATCTAAAAGATATTGGTTTGGTGGATTACTTGCTACATTAGTCATTGGCATCTTTGTTTTTATCAACTTGATTCCAGATACAGCAATTACAGAATTTTCTCTACAACTCCCTTTTCCTTTATTCGTATCTATTATTGCTTTCGCAGATGGATTTAATCCTTGTGCTTTTACGGTTCTCATTATTTTGCTTTCGTTGCTGACTTATACGAAAAGTAAAAAGGATATGACGATTGTTGGTTCAACGTTTATCACCACTTCAGCGGTGATTTACTTTATTTTTATCATGATTATGGTGTTGCTTGGTTCTATCTTTTTGGAAAGATATGGCAGCATATTCATGTTGATATTAGGAACTGTAATTACGATTGCTGGCATGATTAATATTAAAGATTACTTCTTTTTTAAAAAAGCCATATCCCTATCACTGTCAGAATCACAGCAACTCGAAATAACTAAAAGAGCTAGCAAAATAGTTAGAGATGTCCAAACTGTAGGGCAAGATAAAAATAAATTTTTTGCGGCATTACTTGGTACAATTCTGCTAGCAATTGTTGTTAATATTGTGGAATTGGGATGTACGGCTATACTTCCAGTTGTTTATATGACTAGTTTAGTTAATTATTGTACGAACAATGTTTGGTTGTGCTACGGATTTTGGACTGCTGTTTATGCCGCAATTTACATTATTCCTCTGTTTGCGATTTTATTTAATTTTATTTATTCGTTTAAATCAGCCAGACTTACTGAAATACAGGGAAGAAATCTGAAGTTATTTGGAGGAATATTTATGCTATTTTTTGGATTAGTAATGATATTTAAACCGGAGGTTTTGATGTTTGGATGATTTATTGAAAAACAAACTTCGTTATCTAAAGAAAAAAGCAAGTGTTGAATCAATTCCTATTACCGATAAAAATTATTCCTTCGTTTTCAATACAGCAATCAAATCCAAACTTTTCAGTTGATGGCGAACTATCAAGCCGGAAATAATCGCAGTTACTACAATTACAATAAACGCAAATGCATAGCTAGCATTAGTCACAACCAAGGGAAGCCGATAAAGTTCCGATTGATAAGCACTAGACATCAAAGCACATAAACCAAACCCCAAGATAAACCCGACAGGAATTGCTACCAAAGTAATTATGGCTTGTTCTCCCAACAAAATAAAAGCAATTTCCCCTTGAGTAAAGCCAATAATCCTCAATGTTGCTAGTTCCCGACTGCGTTCGGAAAGAGCAATTCTAGCAGCATTATAAACCACTCCAAAAGCAATAATACTCGCAAATATTACTAATACAGTTGTAAAAATACTCAAGCTTTCAGCAATTGTTTCTTGAAATTTCTCAATTGCAGTTTTGCGGATGGAGACACCAGCTACAGCCGGAGTTTTTTTGAGTAGAGCATAGAGACGATTGATAATGCTTTCATCAACCATTAGATATGCTCCCGAAATACTTCCTCCTTCTTGCATTAATCGATTTAGCGCTCCAATTTCCATATAAGCAGACATTCCCAGCAATTCGTCAACTTGTCCTACAACTTCTACTTTCCGAATTGGTCTGGCTGATTCTAATACTTCTACGGTTAATAAATCACCAACTTTTACGCCTAATGTTTTTGCCAATTGCGTTGTTAATACAACTCCATTAGCTGGTAAAAATACTGTATTTAAGTCGCGGTTAATCAAACGGCGTAACTCAGCTTGGGGTGTAATTCCTGTCAAAGCGCTGCGATAGGTGCGATGTTCAAAGCGTAGTCTAGCTGGTACGATGCGGAAGGGTTCGGCATAGATAACACCGGGGAGATGTTCCACTTCATACTTTACCCGCGCCGGACGCGGTTCGTTAAATACAATAGTTACATCCTCGCGCTGCACGTTGCGGAACTGTACGTCAACCATGTATACCATGACATCGCTAAAATAACGACCGACAACTAAAATGGCGATCGCCAAAGCAATTCCTAAAGTAGAAAACAAAGCCTGGAAAGGTTTGCGTTCGATATTTCGTAAAATTATTCTGGTACCGGGAGAAAGTAACTTTTGCAGTCCTAGTTTTTCTACAAGAGTAGCTTTGAATCGGGCTGGTGGTTCCGGACGCATCGCTTCGGCTGGTGGTAGTGAAACGGCTTGTTTTACTGCCATAAAAGCACCAAATACACCCGAACCACCGCTAATTAAAATTGCTCCCAATACCAGACTCAAACTTGCTTCGTAACGCAACAAAGGAAAGTTGAAAAATTTGGTGTAATAGGATGTTACAGCCATACCAAACCATAATCCCAAAGCTGTACCTAGAAATCCACCGCAAAATACTATAACTAGGACAAATTTGAGATAGTGAAAACCAATGCTGAGGTTGTTATAACCAAAAGCTTTGAGTACCGCGATTTGTTCGCGTTGAGTGCCAACTAAACGAGAAAGCAACATATGCAGCAAAAATGCCGCGATACCCAGAAAAATTGTTGGTACAAAAGTTGCAGTTCCTTGAAGCTGAGTAATTTCTTCCGATAAAAAACGGTTGGAAATTTGGTCTT
>JBARZF010000508.1:0-5277 GCA_049649675.1 Rivularia sp. (in: cyanobacteria)
AGAAGCTGCACGTTTGGTGCGTCCGGGTGGATTATTATTTACCGACCAAGACCCCCAGCGTACAGCTTGGAATTTGAAAGGAGCGGGTTTATTTGTACGGGATATTCGATACCCTTTGTATCGTCTGCTTGGAAGCAAGCATTATATTCCCTATAAGGAAAGACACGCACGTTGGAAAACTGAAGTTCAGAACCAAAGACCGGGGGATGGGATTACACTGGATGTGTACTACAAAGCTTTGGAACCATTAGGGTTTGAAGTTAATTTGTATCCTCATTCTCACGATTTAGGTGAAACGGTACTTGAAGGTAAAAATGGTCGGAATTCTTGGAGATTAAGATTAAGCCAAAGGTTATCAGGCATCAACCCCGACACACCAGAAGCAGCACAATCGATTATGTGTATTGCTAGACGTACCAATTAATACGGATAAATATTGCATCACCTTGATAGATGGCGGTTGAAGCAGAATATTTTTCTGTTTTAACAACAGTTTCAGGGAAGCCATCATCGAAAAATTTAGGCCTGCGCGCGGATTTTCAGATTTTAAATTGGATCGGGTTTCTGAATCTATTTTCTATCTGAGAAGACAACGCCGGCGTTTTTACTTTTAACCCACATTCTCTTACCTAGTTGAATGCAAGTAAGGAAATAAAAGATGCAAAATACACAATTTTCAGAATTAAGCAAGTACGTTGCAGCAGATGCTGTGGTTGATTGGCAAGCGGAAGATATTCCTCAATCTCCTATAGCTAATTTGACTGAAGCATTGCAAGCAAATATCGATTACTACGAAAACCCCGAATGGGTGCAAGGCTATTTTGACCATTGTCACCGAGATGAAAATTTTAAAGAATGCTGGCAGGCAGCAATGGGTAGTTGGGATGACAAAATAGTTGTAGATATCGGCTGTGGACCTGGAAATTTGTATGCAACTTTGGGTGGCAAGCCACGGTTATTGATTGGCGTTGATGTCTCTCGCACCTGCTTAAAGATGGCGAAATCTATTGGCTATACACCTATTCAAGCTGACGCTCATCGACTACCATTTATTTCGGAATTTGCGGATATTGTTACGGTTAATGCAAGTCTACATCACTGCGATGATATGAGTGTGGTATTATCCGAAGCTGCACGTTTGGTGCGTCCCGGTGGACTTTTAATTACCGATCACGATCCGCAACGAAGCGCTTGGAATTGGAAAGGGTTAGGGATGCTTCTGTATAAAGTTCGGGTTCCATTCTATAAATTAATGTCTCTTGGTAATTTTATGTCCCAGGAAGAACATGATGCGATGATTGCTAGCGAAACCCATCACAAGCCAGGAAAAGGTGTCACATCTGAGTTTTACCATCAAACCTTAGAGCCATTGGGCTTTAAAGTTAAAGTATATCCTCATAACCATACTGTAGGTGCAGAAGTTCTACAAGGTAATTATGGTAAGGCTGATAACAAGTATCGCTTTAGCCAATGGTTATCTGGGATTAATTCTAAGTCTTCTAAAGCTGCATTGTCTTTAATGTGTATTGCACAACGTCAAGCCCTCTGAAGATAAAATCTTTCAAATTGTAAAGCTTATAATCTTACTTTTGGCTTTGCGGAATCAAGGTATAAATATTGATTCCGCAAAGCCTTTTATTCTTTGAAATTGAGTACATAGCTAATTATTTTTTATCTAATATCTACATTTTTGTAGTCAACAAATCCTTTGATTTAGCATCAAATCTAAAATTGCTGTATATATTGCTAAGAATTAATTACGTTTTGCAAAAGAATTATAGTCAATGCCATTTTGATGATTTTTTACGCTTTAATAATTCATTTTCCTGGATTTTGCTGTAAAACCAGAAGAAGAGAAAACACGATTCAGGAAAGTATGAATTCAATTCGCATTGAAGCGGAAAATTATAAAGATGGTATCGACAGCACCAGCGGTAACAGTGGTGGAAAATACCGCTCTGATGATGTTGATATTGCATATAGTCACGATGTTGATGGTGGTTATTCAGTTGGTTGGATTCAGTCGGGGGAATGGCTGACTTATGATTTTACCGTTCCGACATCGGGAGAATATCGTTTAGTTTCGCGTATCTCTTCAGCGGTAGATGGAAATCGCAGTTTTCAAGCCACTATTGGGGAAGAAAAGACGAATTTTAATGTCGGTAATACTGGTGGTTGGTGGAACTGGCAAAATGTCGAGTCTTCTCAAATCTCTTTAGATGCAGGTAGTTACGAAATGCGTCTCGATATGTTCGGAAGTTATTTTAATCTCAACTACCTGGAGTTAGTTCCTGTCTCTCTAGTAAATAACAGTAGCAGTAATTTAATTTATGGTGGTACGGGTAATAATTCGTTCTATGGCGATCGCGGAATAGATACTATTACTTATGATGCAGCGGAGTCTAGCATTGTTGCAGATTTGAATGCTGGTAAAGTAACTCACAATTCGACAAACTCTCTGACTGAACCACTTAAAATAATGCCTCTGGGTGATTCTAATACAGAAGGTTACGGAAATTGGGATAAAGGTGCTTATCGCGATGATTTATGGCAGTTGTTTGAGGATAACTCTGAGGATACTAACTTTAGTATAGATTTTGTTGGGCCTCACGCAACAGGTCCACAAGGTTTCGATCGCGATAATGCCGGATTTACCGGATGGAGAATTCGTGACATTAACAGTGCTGTAGATGGTTGGTTGAATGACGCTCAACCAGATATGGTGCTGTTAGAAATCGGCACTAATGACATACTTCGAGATGACAATATCAGTCAAGCACCCAGTCGTCTCAACAAACTTATCGACAATATTACCAATCAATTACCAAATACCCAGCTTTTAGTCGCTTCTATTCCACCAATTAGTCGCACCGAAGAACAAAAACAGCAGGCTATAGAATTTAATTCCCATATACCGGGTATTGTTGATAGTAAAGCAGCACTTGGTAAAAATGTCAGTTTTGTCGATCTTTTCAGTGCGTTAACACCCGATGATTTACAGGATGGAGTTCATGCGACTGTAGAAGGTTACAGCAAAATTGCCGACGTTTGGTATGATGCAATTCTCGACGAAAATAAACCTCAAGATAGTCTAAGTAACATCGAAAACATCATCGGTTCAAAATATGACGATGTAATTATAGGCAACAGCGGTGTTAACACTATTAAAGGTGGTTTTGGTAACGATACATTAACAGGTGGTGGTGGTAGCGATCAATTTGTTTTAGCATCGAGGGAAGGAATTGATACTATTACCGATTTTGCAGTAACTGAAGATTATTTTATATTATCTAACGGTTTGAATTTGCAAGATATTACTGCTACTCAAGGTATAGATAATAATATCAGCGACACTTGGATTACCCATAAAGGTGAAACCTTAGCGATATTAACTGGAGTAGAAGCAGGTAGTCTTTCTGCTAATGATTTTATTTAAACAGTCAACAGTGAACAGTCAACAGTGAACAGTCAACAGTTACCAATTCTCAATTAAAGCTGTAATTCTGCTAACCCCAAATATTTAACTCCTTCGGGTGTGGTTTCAAAACGACAGGGTAATACTTCTAATCCCATAGATACTGCTTGACGTAATAATTTACCATATACGGGATCGGCAATATCTCCGGGTGCAAAGTGAGTGCAATCGCTACGGTTAATGAAATACAGCATTACTCCACGAGTTTGGGGCAAAAGAGCCATTAATTCGCGTATATGCTTTTGTCCCCTCGTGGTTTCGGTGTCGGGAAATAAAGCCAATCTTTTATCCGTCCAAGTTGTATTTTTTACTTCTAAATATATTGGACGATTATCATCTTTTGGTAAAGTTTTATTCTCTATTCCTACATAATTACTATCTATTGCATTATCTAAAAGTGAAAGTTGATTTGCTAAATTGTTTGATAAACTATTTGCTTTTTCGGAGACAGGTAAATAAAAATCCACTCGGCTTCTTCTATCTTGTCCGTAAACAACTTCACTTTTAACTTCACCGTATTTTCCTAATTCTGGAAAGATATATTTTTGTAAGGCTATTTTAATAATTTTATTTGGTAAACCTGTATTTACACCCACCCAAGTTGGTTCGTTGTCATGCAATTGGATCATTTCCCAGGTGTAAGCTAATTTACGTTTGGGGTTATCTGTTTTTGATAGCTGTACCGGGTTCCCGGGAATATAAACTCCCTTCATCGGGCCAGTATTTGGACAATGTGCTGTAACAATTTCTCCATTGGCAAGTTCCACGTCTGCGAAAAATCGCTTATAGCGTTTTACTAAAATTCCTGGATATAAAGTTGGGTAGCGGAAAAGAAAATCAGTCATAAGTTAGGAGTTAGGAGTTAGGAGTTAGGAGTTAGGAGTTAAGGATTTTAGATTTTGGATTGAGATTTAGTTGTTAGTTGTTAACTATTAATAATAAATATTTGAAGTTAAATTTCTCCTCACCATCTCCTTGTCTCCTTGTCTCCTTGTCTCCCCATCCCCCATGCCCAATCCCCCATTCCCCATCCCCAATTCATCATTCGTCGGTTAGGATATGTATCTATAATTAATTGAGTTAACCGTTGAGTGTGATGGAACAAGAATCGTTTGATAAGGGATTGGAAAAGGCTAAGCAAAAAGACTATGCTGCCGCTGTTGAGGAATTTACCAAAGCGCTGCAAGTGAATCCTGAGTTTGTTGATGCTTATTATCAACGAGGTTTAGCATACTACGATTTGGGACATATTCCCCAAGCGGTTTTTGATTACGATCAGGTTTTGAAGCGCGATTCTTATAATGTTGATGTATATTATTGTCGGGCTTTGGCTCGGTTAGCGCTGAAAAATTTACCCGGTGCTTTGAAGGATGTTGATAAAAGTATTGAGCTTAATTGTTACAAAGCTGCTGCTTACAATTTACGTGGTGTGGTAGAGCGTAAATTGGGGAATATTGTAAGTGCGATCGCTAATTTTAAAAAGGCAGCAGAATTATATTTGGAACAGAAGGATACCGAAAATGCGAAGCTGTGTTTGGAGAAGGTGAAGCAGCTACAACCTCGGAAAGAAGTTGTTTTAGAAAAGCCGCAATTACAAAATACGCCGTTAATTACAGAGAAAGATTATTTTACCTCTTTGTTAGAAAAGGCTGAGAAAGGAGACACCCGCGAAGCGATGGAAGATTTAAATTGGGTGTTAAGAGCAGATGCTCAAGATGGGAAAGCTTATTGCTGTCGCGGGGTTGTGTATTGCAAACAAGGTAAATATCGAGAAGCAATTGCAGATTTTAATGCAGCGCTAC
>JBARZF010000509.1:0-15919 GCA_049649675.1 Rivularia sp. (in: cyanobacteria)
GGAAAAATTCTTCTGTAACAGCCTCTACGTCAAATGCTTCGTCGTGGAGCGTCTGAATATCTAAAGGTTTCGCATCTGCTTTGATAGTTTCTAAATCTAATAAAGCAATTCTTTCTGTTGCAGTGCGTAATTGTTCTCCTTCCCCAACGGTGATACGACGGAATAATCTACGTTTTTGCGGTGAATCATCATACTTGACATTCAAAAAATGCCAGTGCGATCGCGCTCGATTAGAAAAAACAAATAAAGCGTAGGGATGCTCTTTAAGCAGATGATTGACAACTACTCTTTGATCTTGTCTGGATAAATCTTGTGATTTTAAACGAGTATAAATTACATGAAAATCTTTACTAGCTCCAGAAGCTAATAATAAAGGTTCGTCTTCAACTACATTAGTAACCGCATCAGTTAATTTTCGCCGCGAAAGCTGTTTATTTTCTCGCTTGTAATTTAATTGATTCCAAAATAACTTTTTTAGGGATTCGAGATTGTTTAAATTTTTGAGTGAAGATTGGATTGACTGTTGTACTTCTAATGCGACGACCATATTTATACCCTGTTATATTATATATTTTTTCGGAAATTTGTAGCACGATATGTCTGCAAAGCTGATTCAACTTTGTAGTAATTGTGGATAATTGAAAGCATGAAAGGTTGGCATAAGTCAGATTTATATCTGTCTACTGCGCTCATATCGTTAAAATTGCAAATAGAATTGTCACACAAGTTTATTCACTTGGTGAAATAGATAAGTATCCTTACCGTAAATATAATTCCACAGCCCTAATAAGTGTCACCTGTAAACTAAAATGCAACTTTGACCTGACTTTCAACAAGTATCATCAGTTACGCAATTCATATCAAGTCATCTGGATAAATAAAGAAAAATTTATAAACTTGTTTTCTTGTATAAAATTGTAAAACATAGACAGCACCTGAGTTTCATTGATAGTAATCTTAAATAATTAAAAAAAATATGTAAGCTAACTTACAATCGCTTCATCTCAAATTTAATTTATACGTGTAAAGATGTCGCTAGTATTTATACGGTATAGCTTGACAAGAAAGACACAAATAATTGGCGAAGGCGATATTATTGCTAAATTCAGTTTATATTACCGCAGGCTGAGTCTAACCCCTTAAGTTCTACGGTAATTTTGCCATCATCAAGATGTTGGACTTCAATATCTGGTTATCCAAAAACTATGAACAAGTTACCCAAACCAGTTTTTTTTAAGTACTTCATCACCCAAAAGTAAGTCTAAAATATCTATGTTTGTTGAGAATATAGCTGTGTAATTGATAATTGAAGCCATAGTTCATAAAATCGCGTTTCTTCCCTTGTTTCACCTATTTTTAAAAAGAGTTTTCATGTTTTTTAGATGCTCTAAATTGTGGTTTTGTTACTGAATTTTTAAAGAAATATAATCGCACAATAACTCACACAATTAAAAAATGAAAGGATTGCTAATTTGATAAAAAAAGTGCTGATATGATAAGTTTAAAAATTAGAAAATAATTGACCGGACAATACAGCAATTTTAGACAAATGCTATATTTTCCGGTCAATTATGCGATAATACAAATTAACTCACATCTTGCACCATTTTCAACAACCGCCTTAGAATAAATTCTCAGGCTCAAACACAAAGTCTGATAAATCAGACTGAGCAAGGGTTTTAGTGCGTTTTAACGTACTTTGTATATGAGCCTCGGAATTGATTCCGAGGTGGTTTTAAAGGCTAAATGAGAATGGTGCAAGATATCAGTTAACAAGTCAATTATTTTTTTAGTGCTGGCTGCCTGTCACTTTCCCCCTAAACACAATATATTGATAAATATTGTATGCCATCATAATTGGTATTAAAACCCCAATAAAGATAAGCATAAACACTAAAGAACTATCGGCAGCAGCAGCTTTGTAAATAGTAATTTGAGTGGGAATGATATAAGGAAAAACTACCAACCCTAAACCAATAAATGTCACCAAAAATAGGAGAATAGTCCAAACAAAAGGCTTCCTTTCCTGAGCTTTATTGAGACTAGTTAAAAGCTGCCAAATCAATATGACTCCTAGTATAGGAATTGCTGCAAAAACAAAAACCAATGGCTGTGTAAACAAACGTACCCTGGCGTGTTCGTAAAAAATAGGCGCGATCGCAGTAATAATGATTGCTCCGATTAGAGTTGTCCAAGCAGCGAGTTTAGCAGTTTGATAATGGGTTTGTTGCAACTCTCCCGACGTTTTCCAAATAAGATAGGTTGAACCAATTAATACATAACCCTGAATTAAAGTTAAAGCTACTACCAGCGAAGGAATATTTAACCAATCCCATGTAGATCCAATAAATATACCAGCATCATCAACTTTAATCCCAGCAAGTACAGCACCAAGAGCAAAACCTTGACCAAGTGCAGCCAAGAAACTACCTACTCCGAAAGCTAAATTCCAAAAGAATTTACGGTTAGAATGCTCCCGGAATTCAAATGCTACAGCCCGGAATATCAATCCAAAAATCATCATAAAAATGGGGATGTACAAGGCACTGAGTATAGTCGCATAAGCTAAAGGGAAAGCCCCAAAAAGTGCCCCTCCCATTATTACCAGCCAAGTTTCGTTAGCATCCCAAACATTACCCAAGCTGGTCATCAAAATTCCTCTACGTTCTTCTGTTGTAGCTGTCAAAGATAGAATACCTACCCCTAAATCAAAGCCATCTAACATTACATAAAGGAAAAGAAATAAAGCTAAAATAACAAACCAAACTTGTGGTAAAAAATATTCTAATGTATCCATTATTTGCTTAAAATACTCCTATTGTTGAGCTTCCACAGGACGTTGGTTTGGTACAAATTCTGCCGGATTCGTATCTAAATCTTCTGAGTTTTCAACTCCCGGAACAGGTAAATCAAAGTTAGGTCCAGAGCGAATAATCCGACTACCGAAATACAGCGCACAAATGAATAGAATTGTGTATACAACTGCAAAAATAGTCAAAGAGCCAATAACGTTACTTGCAGGTAAATCAGAAGCAGCATCACTGGTGCGAATTAATCCATATACAGTCCAAGGTTGTCGTCCTACTTCTCGCACAATCCAACCAGCTTCTACGGCAATGTAACCTAAAGGAGCGGCAAAAATCCACCCCAACATTAACAGAGGTTGTTGAGTAATATTTTCTGCTGAAAGTTTACCCCGCAGCCATTGAATTACGCTAAATAACATCAACCCAACAAAGAAAAAACCAATACCAGACATGATGCGAAAAGAATAGAAGATTAATCCAATCATTGGAGGTCTATCTTCGGGTTTCCACTCTTTTAAACCCAAAAAAGGTTCGCTAAGTTTATCTTTAAACTCTAGAATATAGCCCAAACCGTGAGGAACATTTAGTTCAAATGTATTTTTTTCTGCTTCTTTACTAGGTAAAGCTAAAATACTCCAGGGTGCAGACTCTCCAGCATCAACGCTTTCCCAACGAGATTCAATAGCAGCCAGTTTAGAAGGTTGATTGTGATAAACTTGTTCTGCACTAATATGTCCAATGGCAATTTGTAATGGTGCAACTGCAATAGTTGTAGCTAAGACAATCTTTAGTGACTTGGAGAAAAACGCTTGATGTCTTTTATTCAGAATATACCAAGCACTAATACCACCAATTATGAACAGCGAAGTTTCTAAAGTTGCAAAAAACATATGAGAAACGCTTGCTGCCATCGATGGGTTAAAAATTGCTTGAAAGTAATCTTTGACTATAAATTTACCATCAACGAATTCTCCACCTACAGGAGTTTGCATCCAAGAATTAGCGCTAAGTATCCAAAATGTAGATAAATTAGCACCAAAAGCAACCATGATAGTAGCTATGTAATGCATAATTGGCGGAACGCGATTCCAGCCAAATAGCATAATACCCAGAAAGCCAGCTTCTAACATAAATGCCATTGAACCTTCAAATCCTAGAACGCTGCCAAAAAAATCACCAACAGCCATTGAGAAGGGTGCCCAATTAGTACCAAACTGGAATTCCATTGGTAAGCCAGATGCTACACCAATACCAAAATTGAGAACATATAATTTTGACCAAAAGCGAGCGTGGTGATAATAATCAGAATCGCGTGTTTTTAACCACAAGCCTTCAATAATCACTAAGTATATCCCCATACCAGTAGTCAATACGGGCCACAACATATGAAATATGCTGGTCAAAGCAAATTGCATCCGCGACAATATGACTGTGTTAGATAAAAAATCCATAATCTCCCGTTATTTTTAGCTTTTGTTTAGCTTCTGTTCGGTCGTTTTCTTAAAAATTTTTGCCCAAAATACCCAAAATGCTAATGCTATTCTTCTCCTTGCAGCCACTAACTTGACTTAATCATATTACCACATGGTAATATAATTAATAGAGAAGAAAATCTAAAACTTAGCTGCTAGCTAATACGTCCTCTTAAGGATAGATAGTTGATCTTACAACACTTTAAAGAATTATTACTATGCTATTTCGCCAATTGTTTGACACAGAATCAAGTACTTATACGTATCTAATTGCCGATACAGATACTCAAGAAGCTGTATTAGTAGATCCAGTATTAGAACAACTTAGTCGCGATCTAAAACTTATTAAAGATTTAGGTTTAAATCTACGCTATTGTTTGGAAACTCATCTTCATGCCGACCATATCACTGCTACAGGTAAACTTCGAGAAGAAACTGGTTGCCTTAGTGTTGTACCAGAAAATGCTGATGCTGCCTGTGCTGATAAGTACATTAAACATGAAGAGATATTACAGCTAGGAAAAGTAGAAATAAAAGCGATCGCAACTCCCGGTCATACAGATAGCCACATGGCTTATCTTGTCAACGGTACTCATTTGTTAACTGGAGATGCTTTATTGATTCGTGGCTGCGGACGCACAGATTTTCAGAGTGGAGATTCGGGAATTTTATATGAATCTGTTACTCAGAGGCTATTTAGTTTACCCTTGGAAACTTTAGTTTATCCAGCCCACGATTATCGAGGACATACGGTGTCTACTATTAGTGAAGAGAGAAGGTTGAATCCGCGATTTACTAATAGAAGTCGGGACGAATTCATTGAATTTATGAAGAACTTGAATCTTCCAATGCCACAAAAAATTATGGAAGCCGTGCCTGCAAACGAGCGTTGCGGTAACTTAGATGCAGCATAGCCGCAGATATATAAGCCCTCATTGAATCATAACCAAAGGAGTAGGAAAATGACAGCAACTAATAGAGAAAATATTAACGTTCAACTACAAACAATTGATGCCAAAACACTTCAAGAATGCTTGAAAGAGGGAACCGTTGTTTTAGTTGATGTTAGAGAAGCTGCCGAATATGCTGGAGAAAGAATTAAGGGCGCAACAAGGGTATCACTTTC
Organism: Rivularia sp. (in: cyanobacteria); assembly: GCA_049649675.1. Taxonomy (GTDB): domain Bacteria; phylum Cyanobacteriota; class Cyanobacteriia; order Cyanobacteriales; family Nostocaceae; genus Rivularia. The sequence continues at coordinate 5,406 of JBARZF010000509.1, forward strand.
AAATTTTGACTCGACAAAAATACCTTCATCTGAAGGTAAAAAATTAGTTTTACATTGTCAGAGCGGTAGACGTTCAGCACAAGCAGCACAAAAGTTGTTTGCAGATGGATTTCATCAAGTTACTCATCTTGAAGGTGGACTAAATGCTTGGAAACAAGCAGGATATCCAGTAGAAAAGAGTGAAAATGCGCCTATTAGTATAATGCGTCAGGTACAAATAGTCGCAGGTTCTTTAGTAGTTATAGGTACTTTACTTGGTGCGTTTATTTCCCCTTGGTTTTTAATTCTGAGTGGATTTATTGGCTCAGGATTAGTATTTGCTGGTGTTACTGATACTTGTGCTTTAGGTATGTTGTTGGCAAAAATGCCGTGGAATCAAAGGTAAGAAGCTTTTCTTTATTTAGTTGAAATAAGAAGATACAAAGCTATCTTCTTATTCACTCCCTCTCTCACTCTCTCACTCTCTCGCTCCCTCAAATCTTAGCTCCTAGCAAATACAGTAACTCGATGATAATGAAATTGATAGTTGGAACATTGTTAGCAGTTTGCATTGGTATCACTTTAGGATTGATTGGCGGAGGCGGTTCTATTTTAGCTTTGCCAATACTTAAATACGTCATGGGAGTAGAAACAAAGTCTGCCGTTGCAATGACATTGGTTATTGTTGGTACAGTCAGTCTTATCGGTGTTATTCCCCATTGGTTGCAAGGTAATGTGAATTTCAAAACAGCCTTACTTTTTTCTCCTGCTGCCATGTTAGGAGCATATATAGGTGCTAGAATTGCTTCACTTCCAATAATCGACCCTACAATTCAGCTAATTTGTTTTGCTGTAATGATGTTAGTAGCTGCTTTCTTTATGATTCGTAAAAGTAGCCGTACATCTGACAATAAGCAACAAGATGATTTATTTAACTCAAAACATGACAGTCAATATCGTCTTTTGATGATACCTATAGAAGGTTTGATAGTAGGAATAGTTACTGGTTTTGTTGGTGTTGGTGGTGGATTTATGATTATTCCTGCATTAGTTTTATTGGGTAAGACACCAATGAAAGAAGCGGTGGGTACATCATTATTAATTATTACCTTTAAATCTCTGGCTGGATTTGCTGGTTATTTTGGTCAAGTACCTGTGGATGTAAACATAATGATAATTTTTACAATAGCTGCTAGTTTCGGTACTATCTCTGGTGCATATTTAACTAAATTTGTTAAGCCTAAGCTACTAGAAAAAAGTTTTGGTTACTTTGTGATTGCCGTTGCTGTATACATTTTGGTGCAGAGATAAATTAATTAATAATTGCTGCCTAATTTTCTTAGCCTAAACTGAAGATGAAAGTATTACTTGCTTTGTTAAAAAGCAATTTAGGTTATTTTCAGGAAATTATCTAGTGCTATAACTATATGGTAATATAATGAGTAGAATTAACTTAATCCTTATGTCAAAGAATGTTCCTCCAAAGAATTCTCCAGAAGTACTTGCTCCTGTTGCTGAGTATTTTAAGGTACTGTCTGAAACAAGTCGCTTGCAGATTTTAAGTTGTCTGAGAACCGGAGCAATGAACGTGACAGAAATGGGTGAAGCAACGGGTTTGGGACAGGCGAATCTCTCAAAGCATTTAAAAGTTTTAACTCAAGCCGGTTTGGTATCGCGTCAGCAAAAAGGTATTAGCGTTTATTATTCTATCAGCGACCCTGTAATTTTCGATTTATGCGAATTAGTTTGCGATCGCATTGGCGATCAAATACAAAAACGGGCTAAAGAATTTGAACAAATCAAAGCCTTTAGCAGACACTCCGAATAACTATTTCCTGCCTAGCAGATTGAGAAGAATTTGTAGGGGAATTCCTCCCCCGTTGACTACACACGCACCTTTAAATTATCCTCCCAACGACGCGCACCACTAGCACAACGAATATCTCGCCAAATTTGGGTAGCAGCTAAAGCCCCATCTCCCGCAGCAATTACTACCTGGTTCAATCCAACCTTTAAATCACCAATGGCAAAAACTCGCGGGTGGGAAGTCCGACACATATTATCTGTAACCAAATTACCTCCTTTGAGTTCCAAATTTATCCCTTGCAAATAGGTATTGTGATAACGAGAACCCATAGAAATCAGCCCAGTTTCTAATTCAATCACCGAACCATCTACCAGTTCCACCCCAGTCATTTGGTGCTTTTCTCCCAAGAATTGCTTAATTGGTGTCTCTACTAAGGGATAACCATGTTCTTGCAGTTGTTGACGCATTTCGGGACTGACTGCAAAAGTGCCATGAGTAAACACGGTAATGTAAGGTGTAAACCAGCTCAAATTAAATACCATCTCTTCAATACTGGCTTCACTACCCGTAAAGAAACCACATTTTTTATCTGTCATTTCATAGCCATCACAGACCATACAGACGTGCAAATTATACCCAGCATAATCGTAAACATTCCGCATTTCATCTAATGGCAGTAGATGGTCAATAATACCGCTAGCAGCAATCAAATACTTAGAACGGAATACAGCCTCAACGCCATTTACACGCCCTACTTTAACCTTGAGTGCAAAAGTTTCTCCCTCTTCAACAACTTGCTCAACATAGGCATTGAGAAAATCGCCATCAAGGGAAGCATAATGTTCTTTGCCTTTCTGTAACAACACCCGTCCAGGGGTATCTGGAGGTAAACCAAGATAATTGTGTAATTCTTGCATCCAGAAAGAACGTGCTTTTCCTTTGTCAATAATTAAACTGGAAAGATTAAATCTTTGTAAGTAAATACCAGCAGATAATCCCCCAGCACCACCACCGACAATAATCACATCGTAGATTTGGTTAAGACGTTGGTTAAGATTTTTTTTAGAAAGTTCCATTGTTTCTTATTCCTTGAAAGTGAAAAAAACAGGTCATTATACTAATAGTCCAAAGACAAAATACGTCCTTGAGTAAAATTAAACATTGCTTCTTTTTCAGCTATTTGTACTCCCTCTATTAAATCTTCTGGTTGGTGATTGGTAGCTTTTAAACACATGGGACAGACGCATATTAAAACTCCCTTTTGAATCAGTTTCGGTAATAGGATTGCTGTTGATTCAAATTCCCTAAATTCAATTGTTTTGCCATTTTTGAGAGGAACTTCTACCCCTTGAATATCAAAGAAAACTAGGACATCTTTATCCTCAGACATTTTTTCAGCTAAGGTTAATCCCATTAAGACGCGGTGGGGGTCTTCTGTACCTCGACTAATGTGAATAAAGACTCCATCTTTTATTGTAGTTTCCATTTTCTGTCTCCGAATCTAAATAATTTGAATGTTAATTAAGTGTTTATAGTGTCTGGTTGCAGCATTTCTAAAGGTTTCTTTCTAACTATCCCCGCAATATGAGGACTCACCAGGGGAATAGTCAGCTTGAACTGATAGTAATCAACAGTTTCTAAACAAATTTGTTCGAGAATCGTCCAGGTTTCGCGGTTGAGATGACAGTTATCAAACAAATTTTTCCAAATAGGATTAATCCCATCTTGAACTTTCCGCGTCCAAGTATCAGATGAATCGGCAACGTGTTCGATAAAGACAAAACTACCTCCAGGTTTGAGAACACGCTTAATTTCTTGAAAACTAGCTTCTAAATCTGTAACGGAACAGAGAACGTGGGTGCTAACTACGGTATCGATACTTTCATCCTCTACGGGTAATTTTTCCGCAGAACCCGATTGCAGTTCGATGTTAGTTAGTCCTTGTTGTTGTGCTTCTCGCTCTAGATATGGGTGCATATAGGGATTGGGTTCGATACCAATCCAATGAATATCTTTGGGATAATAAGCAAGACTTGCTCCCGCACCAGGACCAATTTCTAAAACTTGATGCTGTAAATTGCCTAATAATGCCCGTTTTAGTTCTCCTAAACTCTGATACTCAGGGCAATCAATTAGTTTAATTCTATCTGCATCGGCATCATTAGCTTGACCCATGCCCCAAGCAAACAGGCGTTTTTGAATAGTTGATAGGTTCATAATCTATATTTTGGATCTTGAATTGAGACATCTTTCAAACGCTACTTTGTGCTTGTTTTGGGAAACATAACGCAGTTGGGTAAAGGTGTCTCTTAAGTCACTCTCTTGGATAAAATCAAGGAAGCGATCGTACATTTTTACGTTAGCAATTTCTGCTGCTACACCCATTTGACAGGCGATTTCCAAGGTTTCAGGAGCTTCCACCTTTCCCGCAAAAGAATCCTCTGGAACTGTCAAGCCATACCGCTTGAATAACTGACTCAATCGCTCTGCGTGCCGAGTTTCAGCATGAACAATATTACTGAAAGGACGGATCTCGCCAAATTTATCTATTACTGCATTGTAAAAGGCACGGGCATGATACTCATCATTAATCGCCTCAATCATTGCCTGTTGGGTTTGGGCATCTAAACTGGTGTTGGTAGTTGCCACTACCTGAGAAGATAAATTGCTTGGGGAAGTTACTTCTAAATAAGCTCCTGCTGTTGCCCATTGTTTGGAAGGTTGTTTCTTACAGTTTCTATTTCTATGTCTCATGATTTTTGCTGCTAATTTCTCAAACTCTAAATTTCGTACTCACGTTATTCAAATTGTGCTTCTATAGCAGGTACGCCAAAGATTTTGTCGGTTAACTTGACATACCAAGCTGCGGATTGAACTTGGATGATGTAACCCATAGCAATGATTAAAGCGATTTCCGAGCCTTGTTCCGAACCAAATACAGTAATGGCGATCGCCAGGGCAATAGAAAGATTTCGCATTACCGTACCGTAAACCAAAGCAATGGCATCTCCTCGATTAAATAAGGCTTTACCGATAATCGTACTTAAAAGAAAATTAAAGCCGTAGATAATCAATAAAGGAACAAAGAAAGATAAAACTGCCAGGGGATTGCTGACAATGGATTTAGCTTTTAGTGCCATTGCCACAAACACAATACCCAATACGCCAATGGTAGAAAAGACAGGAAACTTTGGCTTGAGATTGCGATTATATTTACTCTCCCCTACCGTGGCAATAAGTACTTTTTTGGTCACAAATCCCAACAGCATTGGCAGAAAGACGATAATCACAATTTGCTTAAAGACATCAACTAAGGGAATTTCTACAACTGTTCCCATCAAGAACTTGGCATAAAGAGGAGTCGCCAAAGAACCAGCAATCAAACCAACTATCGTCATCTTAATCGCTGCATTGAGATTGCCTTTAGCAAAACCAGTCCAAGATATTGTCATGCCACTGGTGGGTAGCAGGGAAGTGAGTAGTAATCCCAGGAGAATTAAAGGGCGATCGCTAAAAAATAATTTGCCAATGCCAAAAGCAAAGAATGGTACGACGGCAAAGTTAATTATTTGAGTAATGGCTTGCAGTTTAAAGTCTCCTCCAGCCAAGACTTTGGCAATCTGAAGGTTAATCATCATCGGATAAACCATCAAGAAAGTTAAAGGAACGATCGCTGCTTTGAGAAAACTAGCATCAGCCAACGCACCAAAGACAATTCCTGCAATCATAAAAGCGGGAACAGACCAAACTAAATTTTTTTTCAGGGCGGATAATATTTTCCACATGGGTTTAAATTATTTTTCATTAGATAAGTTTGAAGCGGTATTTTCATTGAGGGCAGAAGGCAGCGATCGCTCAGAAATGCAGTCGTTCTTTGTAAAAAACTACAGATTACTAATAATCTTTTGTACGATCTGTACTCCTGTAATCGCTTGCCAGCTAAATAATGCTAAAAGTATCGCGTTGAGGGAGATATGACTGTAACGAGCTAAATCATTTCCCTTTTGCATATATGGAACTAAAGAAGCAGACGTAGCAATGATTCCTACCATGCCCAAGCCAGCCAATAAGTGAGGTCCAACGATTAATTTACCGTTATTGATGTAAGTCACTGCCATTCCGCCTAAAGCCCCTAACACCATCAAAGCCAATAAAATTGAACCAACTCGATGATGTCTATTACTAAAATTTTGCTTAACTAACTCTTGGCGGAGTTCTTTGGGAGCATTGCGGGTACGGCGAATCTGCCAACCAAGGTACAGTGCGTAAATAGCAGTAAAGAACAAAATCCACATCACCAGGGGATGAAAAAATTGTGACCAAGTTTTAATTGTTTCAGGAATTTCCAAGTTCATTTTGTTTTCCTCTAATAATTGATTTGTTTGAATTATTTGTTATGGCAAGTTCAAGCAAATGGCAGTCATTAAATCGATAATATTTGTTTAATTTGAGGAAGTTGTGAGCTTATTTTCCCTTGCAAGTAGGAAGTCCCAATTGTCGCCATTCCATCATGCCCCCTGTGATGTTATAAACCTCGGTAAATCCAGCCTTAACAAGTTGATTAGCAGCAAGGGGGCTACGGTGAGAAGTTAAACAAATTAGGGCTACAGGCTCATCTTTAGGTAACTCCTGAAACCACTGAGGTAAAATATAATGACGCAGCCAAGAATTGCTCCCCATCAAAATGCGAGGGAGACTAAGGTTGATAGCATCAGGAGCATGAAACATTCTATACTCGACGCTACTGCGAACATCAATTAACCGTGGCGGGTTGGGTAGCTGGTTAAACTCTTCTGGTGATAAGTCAATAACCTGTGGTTGAGAATCTGCAATAGATGTCATTTGAAATCTCCTTATTACTTAAAAACTCATACCTAGCTTTACTAGTGAACGTGCCTGTGACGATGTTGATGATTATGTCTGTGTTCGTGTTGGCAAGATTCTAATGTTTTCTTCACAAGAGAACCGTCGAGATAAGCATTAACCACAAAATCGGGTTCGTTTTCTTCAGTTATAATTGCTTCAATTCCCTGTTGTTCTAAACGGCGCATTAATCCATTGCCCATTCCCCCTGAAATTAAAACTTGGATATCATCGAGAGGATGGGGATCGTGAGGAGAACTATTGTGAAAAGACTGTTCTTTGGGCAATTCTAAAAGCTCTTTACTGAGAATTTCAGAAGAGTTAACTTCGTAAATCCAGAATTTTTGGCATTTACCTGTATGTTCTGTTACTTTGCTTTTATTTTGACTGGCAACTGCTATTTTCATGATTTTTATTACTATTAATTGAAAGGTTAATTTGCTTTCTGGTGGAACAATACTTGAAGGGTAAAGAGAGAGAAGCGAAAGACTGGCAAACTAGCTTCTCTCAACCTCTCTCTATTATGTTCAGTTCAATTTAGAGCAAGTGCTTCGATGCTTTTGAAGCTAGAGTAATTTAGGGAAATTATGGGTATTGGGAGCATACATTTCTTGAATTCCCAAGTTAGCGCGGTTGAGTAAATCCGCATCGCTGGGAATTGGTTTGCCACTACTGTCGAGAAGTTTTTCCTACCCCTCCTTTTCCTGTCATTAAAATTATACGCATTGAGATAATATCTCCTAGCTATTCAAAATTGTTTTTGTTCGGAATTGGGCAATTCAAATACAGATTCTTAGAGGTTTAGCCATATTGGAAAATTCAACTTTGCGGTTTGCTCATTAGTTGAGAGCCGATGTATTCTTTATTATTGCCTTTCCTACAACACCACTACTTTTACTGTGGGAGGCAGCTAGATGTATTTTTGGTTGTTCCTAACTGCCTTAACGATTAACAAACTAATTGTTTTTAGCCTAGATCGCTGCTGGTTTTATTGATAAAGCCAAGTTCAATAGTGATATAGTGAACGCCAGGTATCTGTTCGATTTTCTTAACCAGAGTGCGAGCTTTTGCTTCGTCTTTGACAGAACCAGAGAGTACCACCATGCCATTGTCCACACGAACAATTAAATTATTTTCATCAGACGCTTGGGATTGAATTTCCTTGATAATGTCTGCATCATTTTGGCTTCCATTCTGCCCTTGTGCGACGCATAGGCCCTCTAATTCATCGCCGATAGAGGAGAGGCTTTCCTCAAATCGACAGGCATTCTGGACTTGTACTTGAGTGCTGTTGTCTAGTGCAGAGACGGTTAAGTCAGGAGCAGCGATTGCAGGAAGACTACTCCCCAAGATCAAAGCTGTAATGCCTATCACTGTAGCAAAAGTTTGAAATAGTTTTTTACGTCCTCTAATAGCTAGACTGATAATTGCAGTGATGGTGACTAAAAAAAGCGCAGAAAAGTTACTTATCATCGGTCATACCTCTAATATTGTACAGAGTGATTGAAGTTTTTGATCTATTTCTAAAGACAAAGCTAAAATTTTAAACCCACCAGGGTTTTTCCCCTGTACGGGGATCAATTTCCGTCCAGGGAGAAATGCGGATATATCCCCCTTCTACCTTTACGCCAACCAATTTCAAGGGAAGAGGTGCAGGACCACGTATAACTCTCCCATCAGCATCATAGCGAGAGCCATGACAGGGACATTGAAATTGATTGTCGTTCGGATTCCAAGGAAAAGTACAACCCAAATGAGTACAATTATCAGTAATTCCCCAAGGATGCAGAGTGCTATCTGACTGTACTGTCAGGTAAGTTGGTTCTGCTGCTAAACCCGCAACTAAGGCACGAGTTCCAGGGGGTTCAGCCAAAATCTGGCTAGCCGGAATCAGATTTCCGTTAATATCCTTAGCAAGGATAGAACCACCTTCACCCGCTTCTGTGGGAGGAACAAAAAATTTAGCCGCAGGATATACTAAGCTGCTAGCTGTAGCGGCGACGACTGCACCTGTGAGGAAGTTGAGCAACTGTCGTCTTGACATTGACGGACTTTCCAGAGGAAGACTCTCTGACATGAATTACACCTCCAAATATTGATATAGGTGTTAAGTGCCTTATTGAATGTTTTGATTCAGTTAGCATTTTTGATATCTTCATCATATTACTAACTAGTAATATAGTCAAGTGTTCTAGAAAAATAAATTAAAGTTAAGTTGTATTGCATTAAAAATATAATTATATTACTATCTGGTTAGATGGTATAAGAGAAAATCTTAAAAACGGCGTGGGTATAGAACACATTGATGGTGGTAATTTTCCTTGTTCCTGCGCCCATTTTTAGTAATCGGAGTAATCAGCATGGTTCACGTTGTCATAGTGGGTGCAGGAATAGGGGGTTTACCAACAGCTTACGAACTGAGGCGTTTGTTGCCGAAATCCCATCGCATCACGCTGATTTCTGATAGCTCCAAATTTACCTTTATTCCTTCCCTACCTTGGGTAGCCTTTGATTTAACCCCCCTAGAAAATATTCAACTAGATATTAAAAATCTGCTTTTAGGACGAGGTATCGATTGGATAGAAGGAAAAGTGACAGCCCTCGATCCTGATGCACAAATCCTTGATGTTGCAGGAAAAACCCTTAATTACGATTACGTTGTTATTGCCACGGGAGCATCTTTAGCACTGGATGCAGTAACGGGTTTGGGACCAGAGCAAGGTTATACCCAATCTGTATGTAATCCCCATCATGCTGTATTGGCACGGGAAGCATGGCGAAAGTTCCTAGATAATCCGGGACCTATAGTGGTGGGAGCAGTACCGAAAGCAAGTTGTTTTGGTCCTTTGTATGAGTTTGCTTTGCTGGCAGATTATGTGTTGCGAAGACAGGGTTTGCGTCATCAAGTACCGATTACTGTAGTTACACCGGAACCCTATGCTGGTCATTTAGGCATTGGGGGGATGGCAAACTCAGGGGAATTGGTGGCTCAAATGCTACAGCAGCGAAATATTGAATTGATTGAAGGCGCGGAAATAACTGAGATTCATCCCCAAAATATTACCTTAGTAGATGGTCGTAATTTACCCTTTAAATACTCAATGGTACTGCCATCTTTTCGGGGTGCGACATTTTTGCAGTCAACAACAGGATTGACTGATGAGAAAGGGTTTGTGCCGATTTTACCCACATATCAACATCCAGATTTTCCTTCAATTTACAGCTTGGGTGTGGTGGTGCAGTTAACTCCACCGGAAAAGACACCCATACCTATTGGTGTACCGAAAACTGGGCAAATGGCAGAAGCGATGGGAATGGCTGTGGCTCATAATATTGCCAGGGAATTGGGAGTAATAAAAACAGCACCAGTAACACCCACATTGGAAGCAATTTGTATGGCAGATTTTGGCGATACGGGTATTATTTTTGTTTCTGCTCCTGTATTACCTGATTCTGTAACAGGAAAACGGCGTATTTCTGTAGCTAAACGGGGACGTTGGGTAAGTTGGATTAAGATAGCGTTTGAGAAATTCTTCTTAACTAAAATGCGATTGGGGATAGCTGTACCTTGGTTTGAGCGTTGGGGTTTAAGGATTTTGGGTTTATCTTTGGTGGAACCGATAGCAGAGTTAGAAGTAGTTCAAGTTAATTCACAGTTAGCGACAATGACTGATAAGAATTAAATAATTTCTTCGCATCATTTTTATAATTTTCGGGGAAGAGAACCATGTTTAAAATATTGCCTAGAGCTATCATTGTAGTGTTAATTTTTGCAGTATTTTTAATTTACAAGCCATCTATTGCCAAGGCTGAAATTGAACCGGCACAATTAGCTGCTTCAGTGCAAGAAATTGAATTTTTAGAT
>JBARZF010000510.1:0-28477 GCA_049649675.1 Rivularia sp. (in: cyanobacteria)
GGTAGTTTTGATGATATGCTTATTAATATAATGGGAATATTGCAGTAAATATTTTTGTTGAGATATATTTCCATTATATAGAAAATGATATCACGAATTGCTCGATCTATTTCCGCAATTTAATAAATTTTTTTTCAAATCAAAATACAAATCAATTTATTAAACCTATTTGATTGATAGCATAAAAAAATTATCAAGGGGCTATTGGTTTATCAACGAACTATGCCCTCGAAATTTAACGTTGCAAGTAGCGTAAAATCGCGATTGTCAAAATAACGCTTGCAGCCAAACTCAACCAAAAACTATTAACAACAAATCGGGATTGGTCTAATGCCCAACCACCCAAAGGGGGGCCAATCAAATAACCAACAGCCCAGCAAAGGGAATTAATAGAGAAATAGATACCGCGTTTATCTACTGGAGCTATATCGCTGACAAAAGCTGCGGCTGATGGTGTGTAAGAAACGATAGCTTCTTCAAATAAAAATAATGCTAAAGCTGCCCAAAATATTGAATAACTGACAGGAAACACCCGTTACCCAAATACAAATAAAACCAATTGCCCACAATAAAGCAGAAATGCTAAGTGCGGAGGAGTGAGATAAACGCTTCATTAACCGAGCAACAGGTAATTGGGCAATTATCGCGACTATTAAGTGCCAAGTAAAAAGAGCGCTGATAGTTGTTTCAACAAATCCTTTATCTACTTCCGAAACCTGAATAAAATTCTTGAAATAAAGAGGTAAAGTACTGTGTAACTGAGAAATATAAGTAGTAAAGATAATATTCACTACTACAAATATAAGCAAACGATTATCTTTTAATGCTGCTATCCAAGAAGCTGCTTGTTGCGCGGTTGAATCCGAACTTGCACCTGGGGCTTGATGTGATGTTGGTTTAATTGATGCATAAATAACCGCAAAAAATACAATAAATGACACCCCATCAATAATAAATAGCAAGCGATAATTAGCAGTACTTGCTACCAATACTCCTGCTAAAACTATTCCTAAACCCAGACCAATATTGTCTGCAAACCTTGTAATAGCAAACGCTTCGCGGCTGTTTTCGCTATTAGTTAAATCGGCAACAACAGCCTCTGTCGCTGGCCAATACAAACCTACGCCTAACCCATTGATCAAATTACCAATAACTAAGGTAGCAAAATCATTAGTTGCGGCTAAAACTTTCATTACCAATCGCTGAAATAGCAGCTGACAACAATAAAGTACGACGACGACCCCAAAATGGGGAATCAGCGGTCATTACCACCCAAAATCCGTCCCACAACTCCTGAAATAGAACTACTTCCCAAAGCTATACCAACAGTAGTTGCCGATAAACCGATTTGATTCACAAAGAATATGGGAGCATAAAACAAAGTAAAACCCGTACCCACTTCGCTTAGCAATCTACCGATCGCCAAAATCCTTTCTTTGAGTATCAATTGTCGGCAAGTGATTGCTCCGAGGCGATTTCATTGGCAATAAAGCCTTTTCGAGATAGTATGCGTTGTAATTCTTATCATTAACCCAAATTTTCCTCACTGATTCCACATAATTTCCACAGGCACTAACAAAGTTTTCCACAGGCTATTTACACTTCAATAGGCTTCTTAAGTTATTGCGGTCGATTTTGGCAAAGCAAACTTCGGGATTTGTGAGGGCTGAGTTATTATTAAGTATTGTAACAATAAAATGTATATAAGCCTGATTATTCCGTAGTTCGCAGAATTTGATACCTAACTTTGTAACATTTAGCAGCATTGACAAACCTACCCCTTCTTAGCGCAAAATGATGCGACAAGATTTTTTTAGTCCACCCAAAAATCAATGTAATATTGCAGTTTGCCGATACCTTTATCCAACACACATTCCTCTCTCTTTATATGTTTTAGGTTTGTTTGCCATCAAGGTCGGCCGTAGGTCTGTATTCCCCCTTTAATAGCCCGATTTTCAGGAGAAGAATTATGAACGCCACAGTTAGCCTATATGCAGCAGTCCCCGAAACACTTCACGACTCTTTGAAGAATTATTTAGAAACCCATCCAGATTGGGATCAAGACCGAGTACTTACTGCTGCTCTGTCTTTGTTTCTGCTTCAAAATGGAGATAGCGATCGCCGTGCAGCCCGAGTTTATTTAGAAACGTTGTTTCACCATTCTTAAAACAAAAAGCCAGTGGTGCAAGGGTTCTGAGCGGTTAATGCCGAGTGCCCTAGTTGAAGTACAGAGCAATATCTAAAATTGGTTAGAGTATGCACGTTAGTATAAGCATTGATGTACGTTCCTTATTACTCGCTGCGTCCTAACAAGCAAGCGATTGCTGCTCCTTATTGCTCGTTTTCTTATTGAATGAGAGCGTCAGGCACGCACTCATTGGTTATTAGCGATCGCAAAAAACCCGGTTTTTTCAAAAAACCGGGTTTATCGATAAATAGAATTTTTTTCATAAGAATGAATATTCTACTCAGAGAGAAATTAATTATTTATATTACTCTTCAAACAAAAAATGTTAGGCTTCATCAGTTAAAAAATTTAGTATTTAAATAAATATTTCACCGTTGTTTAAATTGGGTAGTTAATGTCAGAATATTCTGACATACAAATTAAAACTGAAATTAAAATTTGAAGCATCGGCATTTAGATTTGAATGTACTGCTTTGTCGGCGATCTACTGTTCAATAAGCCCGCACAAGAGCGCCATAAACTGAGAATGCATGCGGAAAAGGAGGTTTAACCTCCCGTAATACTAAACTTTCTCAGGTTGCGGGGCTGGAGCAGGACATTCAAATTTATAGCCAACGCCGCGTACTGTCTGAATTAAAGCAGGCTGGGCAGCATCAGCTTCAATCTTTTTGCGAATTTGACCTATATGTACGTCTACAACCCTTTGGTCGCCGACATACTCATAATCCCATACCTCTTGGATAAGTTCGGCACGTCGCCAAACTCGGCCGGGATGACTGGCTAAGAAATGTAATAAATCAAATTCCAAAGCAGTCAAAGGAACTGGTAGGTTATTGAGCGAAACTTCTCTTCGGACGGGATCTATCATCAACTTTTCAAAAACTAAACGTTTTTGTTCCGCTGTGGTAACAACGCGCTGACGGCGCAGAATGGCTGCGACTCTGACTTCTAACTCTCCTAAACCGAAAGGTTTAGTTAGGTAGTCGTCAGCACCTTTGGAAAAGCCGCGAATTTTATCGGCTTCGTCCGCACGACTAGTCAGCATTAAAACAAAAACACCGTTGCGACTCTGCATTTCTTGGCAAAGGTTAAATCCAATTACGTCTGGTAAATTAACGTCTAAAATTACCAAATCTGGATTAAATTGCTCGAATAAAGCTAAAGCGGTTTTGCCATCTTCGGCAGCTTCCACTTGATAGCTTTGTTTCATCAAGAAGCGTTGGATTAAATTCCTAACGGCAGGATCGTCGTCAACTACAAGAATCTTGGCGGTGGGAGCCATGACCATCACTTTACAAAAAAATTTATAGGATTTACAAGCGGATTGCGTTTTTAAGCGCGGATATCCACGTTTGGGCAAAAATAATCTACAATGCTAAAGCTCTCGTAATCCGTTTTCCCATTTGACTTACATTTTGTAATGCCGATGCGTCACGGATTGCTTCGAACGTAAATTTTATCTTTTATGCAACCCTGAGTATAAAGCAGCAATGCTCTTATAAGGCAGATGAGAATATCTAACAATTATAGATATTTCAACATCCAACTCTATAACTTGAAGATTAAACTAGAAAATTAGTTAATTCAAGATATAAATAACCGTTACGCTATCAATTTTAAATCTATATGCGCTTAAACGGCACGAAAAGAAGTTCATAGGTTAACTAACAAATTTTCCTCCGGAGAAATATCGCTGCTTTAAATAAAACACAAAGTTTAATTTTTTCATAAAAGATGTCTAGTTTTTGTGTTTTTAACTCAAATTCTAGAGTAAAGCTCTAATTGCTCAACGGCATGAGGGGATACACGGAGTTATTACGATATTATAAAGTTAATAAAGCGTGCAAATTACTTGGGCACTCAGTCTGAGTATGTTTCAAGAACGCTACCTAGTAATACTATAAAAATTGAAAAGAACTATGAAGCCGTATTCTTTAGGGGTAAACTATTCCCGATATCCATGAGATAGGCCGCGAACAGATAAGCAACGCTCCCGGCTAAACCAATTAATCTATGTAGCATTTGGCATCTTGCAAAAAAGCCCGGTCACTATTTTTACGGAAACTGTAACCTATTTTTTGAAAGAAATTAGCCATCGCCTTCAAAGTTTGCATTTTGCCGCAAGCCCACTTATTTGTAATCGGAGGTTAGCACGACAAGCGGGCAATTTTAATTGCTGTAAAATGGTATAATAAGTTAGTTAACCAGCTTGCTAACTTGCCCAAATTTTGTCCGCAATCCACTGTTGAAAGTAACCGGATATAAACGGCCGACAAAGTATGCCGTTCCCCTTTCTATGTAGGGTTTTGTCCCCAGATCGAAGCCTACTACCGCCCCGTTGCATACAAATGTTGATTCAAGTCACCGTGAGTGCCGTTCCCGCTCGTCTGAAGCGTGTAGCCTGCGCCGGTGTATTTCCCGAATCGCAATCGTGGGTTATCGTGGTTCTTGTAAATGCAAGAATTGTTTAGCCGATTATTGCTGTTTTATGCATATAAAACCGGGAGACAAGCTATACCGCTCCGCTTCCTTCTAGCCTAAATTTATCAAATTAAATTTGGGAGAGTGGCTCGATTCAACAATATTGGTTTCTACCAAAATAAATCATAAAATAGTTTTTATTAAAGAACGCCTTTCTCCGACTTCGCTATCAGTAATTAACTCCCATGAGCGACCAAAATCCCTACGAAAAACTTGGGGTATCAGAAGACGCTAGCTTTGAAGAAATTCAAGATACACGCGATCGCCAAGTAGAACAACACAGTGGCGATAGTCAGCGTCTTGAAATGATTGAAGCGGCTTATGATGCTGTATTGATGGACCGCTTGCGGATGCGTCAAGAAGGGAAAATCAAAGTACCCGAACGCATTCGCTTTCCCGAGCGCAGAGAGCAGGTAGCTCCCGACGTAAGTCCCGTTCCTAAACAGCAGTCACCCGTATGGCTGCAACGTATAGTTGATAAACCCAGTACCCTTGACGTAGTTATACCTGGAGTTTGGTATTTAGGTTTAAGTGCCAACAGTTTGTTTTACAGAACTGAAAACGACTCTATTTTACAGTTAATGTTAGTACTTGGAGTTGGAGTCAGTATTTATTTCCTGAATCGTAAAGAAAGTAGATTCGGTAGAGCAGCTTTATTAACTTTAATAGGTTTGATAATTGGTTTAATTGTTGGAGGACTTATTGCTAGTGCGCTTGCACAACAATTACAATCAGCCGATCTTACAACGAATCAGTTTGCCACTGTAGTAACTTTTGTATTATTGTGGCTGGTTTGCAGCTTTCTTAAATAGGTAAAGGTTGGGAAATAGGGAATCTATTTAATAAGTAGTTATGACTTCAACGTCACAATTAATTCCCTTAAACCCATTTTTTTATTTCTGGTTTTAATAGTTTTTAATTACTCATAATTGTTAAGTATAAAATTAACCGCTTCAGTTAAATTTTTTACAAAAAAGTCTGGACTATAGGCTTCAAGTTGAGCGCGATCGCGAATGCCACATTCCACCGCAATTGACTTTACACCATGTTTTTTTGCAGCAGTTATATCCGCTTCAGTATCCCCAATCATCCAAGTATCTTCTGAGGGGGGTAGTTCTTTTAATGCACGTTCCATAAGTAGCGGTTTATCGTCTACATCGCGGGTTTTTACGTAATCATTACTAAGGCAATACCGGCGATTTTCAGGAAAAAACTGGTATAAATCAAATTTTTGTAAAGCATATTCTAATTCTCGCACTCGCCGCATAGTCATTACTGCTAAATCAATTCCGGCTTGTTTACCTTTTAATAAAGCATTTACAGCGCCGGTTGCTAAAATGTCATGCTCAAAAAAAGGCTGTGTATGTACGGTTTGTTTTCGTTGTGCCACAAAGTTTTCTGCTTGTGCTTCTTCTAAACCGGACATAATACCTATTTGTTTTTCGGGAATACGCGAACGTTTTAAATCCCAAAATTCTTCTTTAGAAAGTGTTCGTACTTGTTGATTTTGACGGCTATTTTTTTCTAAACACAATAGATAAACCTGATAATAACGTTCGGAAACATCGCTAATAGGCCCATCAAAATCTGTAATAATTCTTATCATTGCTGTCCAATTGTAAAGTTTGTTTACAGATTATCGCAATTATTGCGATCTTCCAATTGTGAATATTTAATAAGTTAATCTATTTTGGAGTAGGGAGTAGGGAGTAGGGAGGGGGAGAAATTATACAGGTAATCTTAGAGCGCATTGGGATTAATTTGATCGTAAATTTTTCAACTTGATAATTTAAGTTGAAACGCTTTAAATCGACATCCCTCTTTCCAAGCTGGAGGGATGGATTAGTTTTTAATTTTTAATTTTTAACTTTTAACCTGTAAACTTCCCCGTTTAATTTGTTCGAGTTCCATTGCTTCAAATAAAGCGCGAAAATTGCCTTCTCCAAAACCTTGGGCGCATTCCCGACGCTCGATAAACTCAAAGAAGAAAGTGGGTTGAGGGAAAATAGGCTGGGTAAAAATTTGTAGAAGTAAGGCATTCGGAAAATCTTCTTTCCAATCTATCAAAATTTCTTGTTCGGCAATACAGTTTAGTTCATTTGATTTACATGGTAAATTTGTTCGCTGTTTCAAGCGGGAATAGTAACTTTTAGAGATAGGAAGAAAAGAAACTCCACGGCTGCGGAATTCAGCGATACTGCTAATAATATCCCTGGTTTGTAAAGCTATATGCTGAATACCTGCTCCTCGATTAGCGTTAAGAAACTCTTGAATTTGGGAATTGGGAGTTGCAGGTTCATTTATTGGTAATTGCACGCTACCATCGGGAGAAACCATTACTTGGCTGTGCAAAGCAGAATATTCGGTTTGAATATTAAATTTCTGTTGCCCGCGAAAACCAAAAATATTCTGGTACCAAGCAACAGCAGCTTTTAGATCCCCCACGGGAACATTCAAGACGATATGATCTATTGCTTGGATAGAATTCGCCTTCGTAAAATTTTCAACAGCATCTCGTGTTAATTGTTTTTCCAATAAAGTATGTGTAAGCCCTCCCCAGGCAATAACAGATGCCTGCTTAATATAATTTTTATCTTCTTGATATTCCACGGAGGGCTGTGTTACCTTTGCTCCGAATCGCTTTGCTAGGGCAATAATCGCGGATAAATTCTCTACCTCAAACGCGATATCTACAACTCCCGGTGGATGTTGACGTAGATATTTTGTCACCGGGCTAATAGATGATATTGGTGAAGACAGCACAAAGCAAACTAAGCCGCTTTTGACTACTTCGGTGGAGGTATGATAAGTTGTATCTCCCCTACTGGGAAAACTACTCTTAAGAGCATCATCATCTAATTTCTGAAAACCAAGATGATGTACAAACCAATCACACCAAGTTTTAGCATCTTCAACATAGAAGTGAACGTAAGCAATTCTCATTTTGATTGAAGAAAAAGGCACTATTCTGCTTGTCTGTGTGTTAATTTTGCCTTTTTTGACGGAATTTAAAGTCACTCCTAAGCAGGAAATCGTTATTTTTGAGCAAAATTTCTTTTAAAGCATGGGAGATGGGGTGATGGGGAGACAAGGGGACAAGGATAATTTTAACCTTTAACATGCAGACCTTTGACCTTAATTACCCCTAACTCATAACTCCTAACTGGTTACTGTTCGCTGATAACTGCTACTTGCCATATATTACCTGTTTTCTTTAGCTCAAAAGAATTGCTTAACGTAATTGCTTTACCGTATTTTCGATCAAATTTTTCCCCAATAATATAGATGGAAATATAGTTATCTGGAGTTTTACCGATTAAGTTAGTAATAATTTTGATTAGTATCTAATATCTTGTTCAGAATCAGATTTGTTGTCAAATGTCAATAGCGGGCATAGTATTATCTACTTCTTGCCGAGTCGGCATCTTGAACAAAGTTATGTATATTTCTGGATGTTCGGGTATTTGATGAATTGCAAATTCAGGTTTATTAACAAAAATATGTTTGATATTTTTACCGGGGAGGTGGTGAGATACAACTTTATTGACACCAAAGTTATACTTTTCTTTAAATAATTTACAGATTATTGAAAGTTTTATCCATTGATTTGAAGTCTGTACAACTTGTTCTTCAATTATCTCTTTTATCTGAGACAAAAGTTTTTCTATAGAAGGTAAAATAGTATGATTTTGGGTTTCATTCGTTTTACCGTTTAAGATAGTTAAATTGCTCGACTCTTGACTAACTTGATAAACAGTTAGCCCTTTTTGTTGAAGGCGTGAGCACAACTGAGCCATGACGTTATTTGATGAACACACCAAAACTTCTTTCACTTTCGGGTAATACTCATCAATTGTCGAACCGAAGGCGATCATTTTTTCATCTAAATTTTCTTTACCGCGAGGAACATGAATTAAATCGTAACCACGGTTGTGATATTGCACATCTTGTGTACCCATACCCTGCCAATTTGCAAAGGCAATTTTTATCTGAATGGAATTAGTAAAGTTTTCTGTTAAGAATTGTTCTGTTTCAGGTGTAACTTGGACGTTTTCTGCATCTAGAAGTAATGCGGCGATTACCTTCGGTAGAGCTATCTCTTTCAGAGACACTCCGCTAACGCTTAACGGCTGATGCTGTTTTGTGGGGGCTTGTTCGTCTGGATTTTTGTTAACGGAATTAATATTTTGTTCTTCAGAAGTTTCTGACTCAGTTGCTGTAGGTGACGATTTTTTCTGAGTGGTTGCGGTGGATTTTATATCTTGTTGGTTTTCTTTATTAGATTCTTTCTGAGTGGTTGTGGTCGATTTTATATCTTGTTGGTTTTCTTTATTAGATTCTTTCTGAATAGATTCAGTGGAGTTAGTTTTTTGTTCGGTTGGTTTAGGTAACGATTCTTTCTGAGAGGAATTTATATCTTGTGGATCGCTAGAAGATTTTGGCTGTGAAATCGACGGATTAAGCTGGCGAATTTTTTCTATTAATTTTATTAAAACTGGTGTCTTAGTAGAATTAGAAATCAGTAAAGTTTGAATAAATAGTTCTACTTGATTTATCAAAGATTCCCAATCTTGGGCATTAGAAATTACTTCTATCAGCTTTGTCTTCAAACGCGATTGATTGCTAGTTTCACGCCAAGATACACCCCTATACTTATCGAGCAGTAATTCGGGCTGCTGTTGCTGAATATAAATAACTGCTTGGCAAACATAGGAGCCAATCTTATTCAACAATGATGGGGGGTATTTAATCAGCGTAACAGTCATAGCTCGTTGCTCGTTTGGATTACAATAGACGGTGCATCCTAATTAATACCAATGTAAAAAGGTATGTATTCCTTTATATCTATGAAAGTTTTTATCTGAGAACCGTAAAATTGCTTAAGGAACATAGTTGGTGGATGAGAAAATTTATAATTATGTCATTGCCTTTCTCTTAATATAATAAACCGTTGTTGCTGCGCCTTCAACAAAGGAAATAGCAACCGCAACGGTTTTGACTTATTTATATTTTGTAACAGATAGGATTATTCCGCTTTTATATTGTTAGCGGAGCAAGACAAGCGTACATTTCCAGATTCGGCATTCCTAATACCTAATTCCTAGTTCCCTGCTGATAAAAATTGAGAAACCCGGTATTATTTTAAATACCAAGTTTCTTAAATAAACAATATTATTAATTCGCGTTGACTGTTGCCTTTATTAGTTTATGTTTTAAACCGATGGAGAAATCGGAACGCCAAAGGGAATCAAGTTTTTATCATCAATTCTATTAGACAAAAACTTATTGTTAATCAATTCTTTATAAGTTTCTAGGTTGATTTTCCAGTTTTGGAGAATTTGCTGCAAATCTTGTAAACGAACTTCTGCCTCAGTACCGGCAATCTTATAGTCAAAGTTGCCGGAAAATAATACTGCCGGAACGGATTTTTCTTCTGAAACTTGTAGTAATCCTTCGTTGATTGTTAAATTCAATTGACAACTATCTAAAGTGTAAGCTAATTGAATTGCAGCTTTTGGAGGTGTGTTACCAAACTCTCGCCACTCTCCTGAAGCAAGCAGATTCTTTAATAAATAGTTGGTAGCATCATTTGACTCTGTAAAAGTTACAAACCCTTTAGGATTAATTCCTACAGCTTGATACTCTACATTAGGTAGCTTTTCTATATATTTCGCAGCTATTTGAGATATCTGTAATTCTTGAATATCTGTTGCATCAATAGTTTCTGCAAAAACGATTCGGTTTGGTTGTGCGACAATTGCAATCCCATTTTGGAAGACAAGCTGTGTCAATGTTTTTGTATAAACTGGCTGACGTGCTAACTCCCATTCCGGTGAGATAATGTTGCTGTACTTCAAAAAATCAAGGTTAACAACGTTAGGGTTTAGGTTTTTGGCTGTAATAGCAATTGCCAATTCCTGAGTTTGTATGGTTTTATTCATAATTCGTACTTAGCTTTTGATGTAAATAGAATGTCTAAAGATTTTCGTGCATGAAAATACTAGCTGCTATAAAAACATCAGTAATTATATGCAGGCAGCCTTATGTTAAATGTAAAAATAAGAATATTGTGTTTGCAATAATACTTAAAATAAAAAATATGATATATTTAACATCTGTGGTTAATCAAATGAATGATTTAAGCAATATATGATACAAATAAATTTTAAATCCGTCCCTGGCTGACAAGAGCGGCTTAGAAAATTTGTCAATAAATCAATCGCAGATGCGGACAAAACCAAGTAATTAACTTACAGTTTCAACCCTTCTTTTACCATCAGAAGTGTACAAGTTGGATTGCCTTTTTTTAAACGGGTGCGGTCAAAATTATATTTATAAAAATCTACACAGTTTACAACCTATTAAATGAGGATTTCAAACTCTAGCCAAGTCAAATCGGGAATAAGGGAGAAGCTATTAAACTAACAGCCCGCGCAAGCTAAACAGGTGTAGTCTCAATGCCGATAACCAAATCGTCGAAGTCATTATCACCACCATTCGGTAAATCTTCAAAACCCAAGGTGTTGTTTCCTAACGAACGAATATGCTCGCTTTTATCGGAGTTGGCTTGAGCAAAAGAGAAGTAAACTTGGTTGAAGTCTCCCTCAAGACTATCAATATCTCCATCAGCGATGAGGAAGGGAGCATAGAGAGATCCTCCCAAGAGGGTATCTTGAATAGTTATGGAACTCTGACTATCTACGCTTAATTCTAATTCGGGTTCGCGCAACTGAATCGCTAACTCGGCATAGGCTTTGCCATCACTCGGTTTGAACTTATTGCCGGTAACAGGATCTGTAATAGTTCCTTCTGCGTCTTCAATTTTGTAAAAACCGACGGTATTGTCATACAATGCTTCTCTATCTACAGTGAAGTTAACTGTTACCTCTCCAGTAAGAGATTCTAAATCAAGTAGATTCCCATCAACAATATTTGGCGCATCCAGTATTGCCGTACTTGGGGCTTCATTTTGGGTAATAATTGGCGAATTTTCTACAATATTATCATTTTCGATCGCGGCAACTTTGCTATATTCTGCTTTGTTGTTTGCATATGTTGCTGAAGATAACCCTTCTAAATTCAGAGTCAGTTCTTCGTTTGGCTCAACCTCACTATCCCCATTCACTTCAACGTCAATTTTCGCGCTGGTTTGTGCAACTGGATTTGTAATCTGTTCGGATGCTTCATTATAGTCAGAACCAGAAATCGCCGTTCCATCGACAGTTTGGGATGGAGATTGAATCTCCTCGGTAGCAGGTGAAGATAAATCAACCGGAAATTGAGCGATGCTGGTTCCTAAATTACCTTCTTCGATGGAAACATCTTCAATATTTACAACGGGAAGCTCTCCACCATTCAATGGATCGATGTTGCCACCGAGTTTCTCAGATGTTGCTGGAGCTTCCACAACAGAAGCATCGACCAGGTTTTCTTCGTCTCTCTTTAAGACTTGTTCAGTAGTGGTATCTGAGGAATTCTCTTCTACAGCTGCTAACGGAGGAGCAGATGCAATTTCAATATCACTATCTCCATCCGTTTCAGAAGCAGCAACTTGAGGGTTATTTACAACCAAATTATCTGTACTTGCAACAAATTTAGTAGCTAGTTCTGATGCTTCGGGGACTATATCAGGTCGATCTGAATCTATCATCTTCAATGTTTGAATATTCGCGGCCCCAAAACCATAAGCTTGAACGTCAGCTACTGCTTTGAGAGCTTCTGCGGAATCTTTAAAACGTCCTCCTGTGGTTAAATATCCATCAGACAGAAAGTAGGCTATGTTTTTTGCTCCAGTGGGTGCAGTAGAGAAATATTGATTTGCTGTTTCAAGTGCTGCATTGAAATTGGTAAAACCACTGCCAGACAAGCCTTCAATTGTTGAGATTGCCTCGGTGGCATTTACTGGTGTTTCAAGGTATGCATCAGTACCAAAAGGAATGATTGCGAATTTACTGACATCTGCAATTCCTCTATCAACTAAGGATTGAGTTAAACTTATGTAGGCTTCTTTAGCTTGTTGAAGTCTCGAAGTTCCTACACTATCGGATGTGTCGATAATGTAAGCAAAGTTGTATTGAATATTTTCGTCCATTTTATTTTCCTTTTTTTTAGATTAGATTTGTTTTAAAGATATTTCTTGAGATAGATGCAGCTAATATGATGATGACTGTGTTATCCTACATTTATATTTCCTGAAAAACCTTGTACCCCTTTAATTTGGGTTTTAAATCTTGGTCACAAATATATACTTCTTAATTTTTGAAGACATTGCGTTGTAGATGTTCCCTGCTCAGAAAAAATTGTCCGGATTTTTTAACAGCCTCATAGAGCAATCGTTTTGAGAATTTATCTTTCTAATTCATTTTTTAAACAGATATGATTTGGGTCGCAAAAATAAAGGAATCCGTATTTGGTTTCCATTAAAAGCAAACTGCTAGCCGATGTTTTGATAAATACTGTGATGCAAGAACAACCTACTTCTCTGCATTAGGACATATGCCTGAAATAGAAGGTTTTAATTGCAGTTTAATTCATCTAAGTTTTTGTATCCTGCAATAGAGCATACAGCTTATTTACTACGTCTTCCGGAAATGTACTGAAAACGTCGATGAAAAAGCTTTTCAAATAGGGCGTACTAGAACTAGAACATGACATATTGCTTTTTTGGTAGAAATAATTAAATTTTAATTTTTCTATTATCATGCTTATCTATCTTCTAATCAGAAATGAATCTAACTTTCCGTAAATAGCACAGGAGGGGAACACACTTCGTAAACACACTTATACACGATAATCGAAAAAATGACAAAGTAAATAAATTAACATAGGGTTTTTATTTCTTTACAAAAAGTTTATTATTCTCTCACAATATATAATAAAATTTCATCCTGCTGCAATACACAGGATGAAATCTTCATATAAACGTTAAATTAATCTTAAATTTGTGCGATTTACCTGACAAATTTGACACTTTCGACTGTTTTGGTAAACTTCTCGGTAAATATACTCAGAATACTTCTCTCTCGTGTTTTGATGTTCGCTGTAATGGACATACCAGATTGTAAAGGTAATTTTTCTCCGTTTGCGTTTAAAGTTTGTCGATTCAGTTCCACTTTAGCCGGGAAACGGTAGTAGGGATAAATTTCATCCGGTGGTAAGGCATCTTCACCAATGGACACAAGCGTACCTTTGATATCGCCGAATTCGCTGAAGTTATAGCTTTCAATTCTGACATCAACCTGCATATTTTTCCTCACAAACCCGATATCTTTGTTAGTTATAAATACTTCAGCCATCAAAGATTGTTCCGGTACCACTTTCAGCACGGGTTCGGTAGTATTAGCCACATAACCGGGATTACCGGCTTTTAAGTCAAATACTGTTCCATCTACTGGAGCTCTAACAACTTGGTACTTTCTAGTTAATTTTGCTTGTTTGATTTGACCGTCTAATTCGGCAATCCGCTTTTCATTTTCGACTATCGATTTATTGATTTGGCTATCGATTTCGGCGATGCGTTTTTCGTTGTCTGCAATTTGAGTCAGCGTATTTTTTGCAGAAGTTGACAAAGCATTTTGTAATTGCTGACCTGTTTGAATCATAGCTAATCTTAAACGCTGTATTTCGGAACCTAATTGAGCAACTTCACTTTTGCGGTTGTTAACTTCTTGCTGTTGCTGCAAGTATTGCAAGCGAGGAATTGCACCTTCTGTATTCAAACTTTCTAAACTGTTAAGGATTTTTTGGTTGATAGCTAGAACGTTGCGGGAATTATCAAGTCGTTCTTTAGTTTGGGCTAATTGTTGTTCTAGCTGAGCGCGTTCTAACTTAATTTGCTCGGCTTGGGATCTTAATTCCGTTTGACTGGAAAATAAACGCAGTTGCTCTTCCCCTGTCAGATTTACACCATCGCTCTTTCCACTCAGCAGCACTCTAAAAAATTGATTTTCTTTTAATAATGTATTGCGGCTTTGAGCCAACCTTGCCATTTCTGGAGGAACTTGAATCGAAGCTGGTTGTGATGGAGAACCCGCACTACTAAACAAGCTGCGATAAAACTGATTTTCCAACATTAAGGCTCTGCGAACTGTATTTGCAGAAGCCAGTTCCGCTTCAGCACCAGCATGATCCAGATGCAGCAGCACGTCCCCTGCTTTTACTCGCTGTCCATCTTTCACAAAAACCTTTTCCACCAGACCATTAACGGGAACCTGCACTTCCCTAACCGCTCCTTGAGGTTCTAATTTTCCTTGAGCGGGGATCGCTTGGTCAATTTTGTTAAGGGCTGCCCAACTAATGGTAAACACAGTTACGCCCAAAATACTCCACAACGCTGCTCGCGAGAATACTGGCGATCGCCGTAAAATTACAGCTTGCTCAAATTCGGGTACCTGGGATCTACCATTTTTCTGCTGAATGGAATCTTGGGGAGTTTTCTCGAATTTAGGGAGTATGGATTGCGGAGAGTTCTTACCGTTAAGATTACCGTTTAGTTGAGTCATGGGAATTTAGGAGTTAGGAATTGAGAGTTAGGAATTAGGAGTTGGGAGTTAGGAGTTAGGAATTAGGAGTTAGGAGTTATAAATCAAACTTTCAACATGCAGACCTTTAACCTTTAATCTATGCCCTATGCCCCATTCCCGTTTTTATTAAATTTGTGCTTCTTGTTGCTGATACAGACAGTAGTAACGCCCTTTCATTGACATTAGTTCTTGATGGGTTCCTTGTTCTACTACATAACCTTTATCTAACATCAAGATGATATCGGCATTACGGATTGTACTTAAACGGTGCGTAATAAAGAAAACTGTTCGCCCTTTGAAGGCTTCTGCTAAGTTTAAGCATACCTGACGTTCGGACTCATAGTCGAGGGCACTGGTAGCTTCATCAAGAATTAATAAGCGTGGATTTTGCAAAATTGTACGAGCAATTGCGACTCTTTGCCGCTGCCCACCGGATAAAGCGCTACCTCGTTCGCCTACTCTACTATTGTAACCATTCGGCAGTTCCATGATAAATTCATGCGCTACTGCAATTTTAGCTGCTTCTATAATCTCCTCTGGGGTGGCATCAGGATAATTTAAGGCGATATTTTCCTGTACCGAACCTTCAAAAAGCAATGTATCTTGTGGCACAATACCTACTTGCTGTCGTAGGGAGTAAAGTTCTACTTTATTAATGTCGTAACCGTCGATGAGAATGCGTCCGGATTCTAAAGGATAAAGGCGCGGTACCAGTTTCATCAGCGTACTTTTACCGGAACCACTTTGTCCGACGACACCAACAAATACCCCTGGTGGAAATTCCAAACTAACGTTATTTAACTGCATTGGGCCGGTGGGTTTGAAGCGGAAGGAAACGTCATCAAATTTAACAGCCCCTTCAATCATCGGCATGGGAATGTTACCTTTATCTTCTTCGCTGGCTTCTTGGGGTGAGTCGATAATGTCGCTTAAGCGTTCCAAGGATAAAGCGGTTTCCTGGAAGTTCTGCCATAGCTGGGTAAGACGTAACAAGGGAGAAGTCACGTAACCGGCAATAATACGAAAGGCGATTAACTGTCCCAAAGTTAGTTTGTTGTCTAATACCAAATAAGCTCCTACCCACAGCACGAGTAAGCCGGAAAGCTTGTTGAGAAAACCACTGGTAGAACCGGCAGCAGTAGAAGTCTGTACGTTTTTGAAACCAGCACTGACATAACGAGCATAACGTTCTTGCCATTGCCAGCGCGATCGCAATTCAATATTTTGGGCTTTAACTGTCTGGATACCCGACAAAATTTCTACTAAGTGGGATTGCGCTTCGGCGTTACGTTCTGCTTTAAACCGTAGCTGTCGCCGCACGATGGGAGAAACCACAAAGGTAAGGATGGCGAATAGCGGTAATGTTCCCAGGGCTACGAGAGCCAGTATCCAGCTATAAATAAACATCACTACGATATAGATCACGGAGAAAACCGCATCTAAAACCACCGTTAAAGCGGTTCCTGTTAAAAAGCTACGAATTTTTTCTAATTCGTTCACCCTAGTGGAAAGTTCACCTACGGGTCGCTTTTCAAAGTAACGTAATGGTAAACGCAGTAAGTGGTCGATAATTTCCGAACCCAGAGCTAAATCAATCCGGTTGGTGGTATCGACAAACAAATAAGTCCGAATGGTACCAATAATTGCTTCAAATACTGCAATTACCAGTAGAAATACACCTAAAACTTGCAGCGTATCCGGACTGTTTTGGTTAATTACTTTATCGATAATTACCTGAGTTACAAGCGGGTTAGCCAAACCAAACAACTGGAAAAAGAAGGAGGCAATAAAAACTTCTACAAGTACGCCTTTATACTTATTTAAAGATGGTAAAAACCAGCTTAATCCAAATTTTTGCTGCGGGGTTTCTGAAGTGGCTTGCAGCAGCAATATTGGAATAGCATCTTGTTGTTCTTCGGTTTGGGGTTGCGACTGAAGCAGCACTTGGGCTACATCTGAAGTTTTTTGACGCAGGATTCCCGATTCCGGTACGCCAACGACTATGGTTTTGTTGGTAACTTCGTAAAGTACGGCATAACTATCTTGCCATTGCACTATTGCAGGGGCTTCAATTCTTCCTAACGCACTAGAAGGTACGCCCACAAGTTGGGGTCTTAAACCGACTAATTGAGCGATAGCACCGCACTGCTGCAACGACAGCGAACCAGTGCGCTTTTTTTGATTTACCAATACCTTACGAATAACTTCCTTGCGGAAAGGCATATTTAGATGCTTGCTCAACATCTGGAAACAAGCCAAAATTGCATTTACTCCCCCACTACCGCGCACGTGGGGGTATTTAATCGCAGCAGCAGCATCTTGCTTGTTATAATGACCTTCCGCTTCGGGTGGTTCGTTGGGTGCGTAGGGAATATCGTCGAATCCTGTCGAAGATTCTCCAGCAGGTATTACTTCAGCGATATGTACTTGTTGCGCTTCTTCGGTAGTATCTTGGAATGTGTCTTCTAATGGTGAAAAGACATTTTCGTTTACTCCCAACAAACGAACCCGACTTCCTCTTGGTAAAGACTCATCTTCATCAAAACGATTGCCGATTAATTCAGGAGAAACCGTTCCTCCACTCACCAACCACACATAATCGGGGTTTAACTGGTTGGCAGCATCACGATTTGTTAAGTTAACAATTTGCGTCTCATCAAAAATCTTTAACGTTAATTCCTTACAATTAGCGCAGTCGGATGCTTGTAATATCAACTGGTTATTTGCATGAGTACCCAGTTGCTTCGACAGTAATTCAAATACTTCAACTATTCCCGCACGATTGTAGAAATTGGATGCAAAGCTTTCTTCTTGCCCTAATAAAGCTAAAAACTCCGCAGCACTAAAGTTAATACAAATAACTTCCGTCGAAGCGATAGCAGTACTACCAGGTACTCCCCGCACTGTTTCGAGCCAACCCATAATTTCTCCGGGTTGCAGTCTTGCCAAAGTTACGGGTATTTGGGTTTGGGGTTCATAACCTAATAAACGCACTTGCCCGGAAAAAAGCACGGATATTTGAGCGGGCATTTTTTCCCGCGCCAAAATCACCTGTCCCATGCGGTAGCGGAACAGCTGTGCTTTTTCTAAAAGCTTTGCCATTGCCGTCGGTTGTAGCTGGTTAAAGGGAGAAATCCCCGCTAAAAATTCTTGGATGTTAGTTGTTGTATAAGTCATGAGAATTTTGGATTTTGGATGCAGGGATTTTGGATTAATCCTGTAGATACACCTTTATATTTGAGAATTTTGGATTTTGGATTATTTGAAAACGCGCAAGCGTATTTGCGGTTCTTAGGTAATAATGCAACCGATAAGAAATAGAATATTTTTTATTTTTAGACAAAGCGGCAACTGTTTAAATTTCAATCCAAAATCCAAAATCTAAAATCTAAAATAAAATTAGCTTTCAGTAGTATCACCTTTATCCGCCGATAATTGACTATTCTTGATAGCAGAAGATATTTCTCCAGAGAGCCAGGTTTCAAATTGCTCGTTTAATAGTCGCTTGTGGGTGGGTGCGTCTAGCTGAGCTGGCAGAAATTGTTCTAAGCGAACGATTAAAATCCAATCTCCCAAGCGAGTTGGGGGCAATGCTTGTCCAGGTTGAGACTTAAGCAACATTTTCGCTAAAACCGGATGGGGAACCCCCAACTCTACCGGGCCAATTAAACCACCCGTCTGCGCTTCTGGCCCTTTGGAATACTCGCGAGCAAGTTCCGCAAAAGGCTGCTCATCTTCTTGTACCCGAAAATATAATTCTTGGGCAACGGCAATATCATTAACCCGAATTAGCGAATAAATTACTTTATCTAGCTTTTCCTTACGTTGAAGAAAATATGGTTCTACCTTTGTTCCCCAGGTATCTTGCTTAAATTTTTCTACTTTAAGAGTGCGAGTCACCAAATAATCTAGTTGTTCGCGCTCCAAGCCACGGGATTTTAACCAAGCTTGTAATTGTTGCTCATCTCCTAGTTGCTGCTGCTGATAAAATTGTTTATACGCCTCCGTAACTTCTTCTTCCGAGAGCGCTATAGAAGCAGTTGCATCATCAATCACTATTTCTCTGAGCAACTGAGGCAGCATTCCGTACTGCTTGAGCAACGGAAGAATCTCATCAACTTTAATTGCGCGATCGCCGATTTGTAAAAGTGCGGTCATAATATCAGTATCATTCGGGTTGCCGCTGTCATAAATTGTTTCAATCAAAGTATATCTATAAAGTTATCAACGGGTTGTAATTGTGTTAATAAAGAATCAAAGACAAAAAGGAGGTTAATTTTAGTAGTAACTGCTGAATGTTATTAATACCTAGATTTAGTTACATATGCTATTCGGGTAATTACTGAAAAATATAGTAATTAAAAAATCATGTATTTGCCAAGGGTAGAGTCAATACATACGTAAGATTTTTTACCGTTTTTACACATTTTTTTATTTGCTACAAGCTATTTAATAGTTTAACCGTTGTTAAAAATCGATATCTGGTTTTTTACTCCAATATAAATAAGAGAGGGTTATCAAATCCGCCCATATGAACGATTAAACAACCAATCACAATTATATAAACCGTAAAATTATCCTTGACATGATGGTTGTAGTAGTGATATGTGCCACCACAATAAAAATCGAAACACCATCTTCTTGTATTCTCTGCAAGTAGCCTAATGGTACTTAGAGCCATCAGTGTTTGCTCCGATATAGAACAAGTAATAGTGAGGTTATGAACAGAGTTAGTATGAGAATTTAGTGAAAATAATTTTTGGGTAATTTGCGATTATTTAGAATTACTAATGGTTCGCCACATTAATTATGAGAGGTATCCAGGAGTGCGAGCCGGAAAGCTCTCGCGAATTACGACTAGTACTCCACCAAGAGAATTATGCGGGGTTAATCGTAAGAAAAAGTTATTTTCTCCCCCTGCTCCCCTGCTTCCCCTGCTCCCCCCTGCCTGCCCCTACCCGGCAAAGTTGGGTGAACCACTAGGGAGCGAGACGCTCCCGAACTTTGATTACCCCCCCTTCATTAATGTGGTGGAGTACTACTATTTCACCACATCAGTATTATTAAACAAAATAACCCTGCCAAAGAAAGCAGGGCTATATAAAAAATAAGACTTAAGGGGTTTGTGGTAGTACCTTTGGAAGCAGCAGATAGTTAAACGCTCAAGTCAATCTTGACGTGAAAGTCGTTATAGTTTTTGTCACCACGGTTGGGTAAAGATTAAACTGTAAATTCCATCTTGATAATTAAATCGTTATAGTCTTTGTCTCCACCATTAGCTAAGTCTTCAAAACCAAAGATGTTGTCATCAATTAAGCGAATATGGTCGAAGTTATCGGTGTTTGCTCCTTGGTATGCAAAATATACTTCTGCTTTGCTGTTGAGAGCGTCATTGAAGCTACCATTGACGATTATGAAGGGAGCAAATATACTACCACCCCCAAGTGTTCCGTTAAAGTTACTTTGGATAGAGTCTTGGGTTTGCAGTAAGTCAAGACTGGTTATCCGGTTTTCTAAGGCGGCTTGTTGATATCTGGAATCACCGGGGTTGATTATTTCGTCGTTAATCTTAATACCGCCGCTAACATCATTAACTGTATAAAAACCGATAAGGTTATCGTAGTCTGCATCACGAGTAACTTCGACGGATGCTTTTACCGTACCTGTTTGGTTAGTTAAATCAATTAGCTCGATACTGTTACTTTTTTGTAATTTTGTACCGATAGGTTCCGATTTATCGCTGTTTGTAGGGATGTCTGGTGTAATAACTTGTTCGGATTTTGCGCTATCTGATGAACTAGCACGTAAGAGCCAATTTTTATCTTGTAATAAGGAAGTAGAGAAACTATTTAGGTCTAAATTACCAGTGTCAGTTGCAGCAATCCAAGATTGATTGACTGATGAACCGTTATCTACAGGAATCCATGTCGGCTGATTATTTTGACTTTCGTATAAAGCACCGACAAAAAAGGTATTTTCTACAACTGTCGGCTTAATTGCAATATGAGCGAAACCCTCTTTATCTATAAGTTTAGTGCTAAATTCTAATATTTTTTCGTCGCTGTCTGGTTGTTTGTCGTTATCTTTGTCTTGATAGAGAAAAACGGCTGATGGATTACCTAAATTAGATAAACCGACAGATATAAAATCGATAGTTTTGAATTGCGAATCAACGGTGTAAGCATTAAATACTATGGCATCACCACTACCGGAGTTATAATGTGCGTCTCTTCCGTCATCTAGTTGGTAGGTTTCACCATCTATCATTAAATCGAGCTTGAGGTTTTCGTCGTCGATAGTAACTTGTTCGGTTTTAACGGTGTTATTTGCTCGGATAAACTCTACTTGATATTCTCCGGGAGACAATAAAGTTTGGTATCCACCAGCATTTTGAGTTTGAATTGAGGTACTGAAGTTAGGGTTACTAATACCGCGAACATTAACAGTAATATCACTTAAGCCTTCGCCGATGCTGTAGAAATCATCATTATCAACATCGCGAAACGCGGTACCCAGCAGCCAGGATGTATCGGTTCTTGCCAGTTCTTGGCTGCTGGCAAAATGTTGTGTAGTGAGTAAAGAACCTACTTGCGTACTAGGATTATTCTCTGATAAAATGCCAATCCCGACTTCTCGGTAGTTATTGGACATGATAGCCTTGCGGTGTCCGGGGGGATTTTGGATTCCATTGATATCATTCCCCCAATCGATAGCAAAAGCCCCATGACTTTCAAAAACCGAACTTCCGTAAGCATAGATATTTTCCGCTACTGTTGTAAATTGATAATCAGTATTGAGAATGCGATCGCCCAAACTCAATTCATTAGGAAAATTGTGGGATTGCTCGTCATTATCAATCATCAACTGAGTATGATTTACAGCGGAGTCATGTAACTGATTAGACCAAGCTACGGGCTGTGCGGGTTGAAGCTTATCCCACTGCGATCGCAACTCATTTAAATCAACTTTGAAATACGAGAGAGCGCTTTTAATATCGTCGTTAGTAGAATTAACTAAGAAATTATATTCAGCATCCGGTGAAGTACGCATTCGGTTGATCAATTCGAGCATATACTGCTCTTTTGCACTTGGATTAGCCATTGTTACTGCTTATAAAGGAACACGTTTTTACAAAACGGACATCAGCAGATTTTGGCACCCGGAGAAATATTGTTTATTTTCAGAAATTTAATTGTCAGGATAAACAGGTGATGCAGAAGATTTTTTTGATGTAGAGGGAGAAAATATGAAATATGAAAGGTAATGTTTCTGAGATAAAATAAAAACTAACAGCTAATTATTCTTTTGTTTTTTGGTAAACATACTTAATTGATGTATTCGGCTAAAATCCTGATAGATTAATTGCGGACTGTAAGGGATTTTTTTACAGTATAAAGGGAATTTTTCTGAGGGCTTTGAATTTGTAGGATGGGTTTTGTTCGTCCTACAATTACTTAGGTAAATAAACTGTATTTGATATTACTATTTTTTCTATTTATTAGTTTTTAAATATAATAGTTTTATTTTAATTATTAATCTAGCTAGCGTGGCTACTTTTTTTTGATATTAAATAAAAATGTAGAAACGGGGTGTAGTGCTACGTCTCCTTACATTTGCATTAGTATCAATAAATTATGAATCATCAATTCTAATTGCTCGTAGTAGGATAACATCTCTTATCCGATACCAAGACACTTTCGGGCGCATTCTATAAGATTTTGAATTGAACTGTATCTTTAGGAATGTCGTCAATTACAGCTTGAGCAATTAAACTTGAAACAGCAGTTGTCGCATGAAATTCGTCCCACCAGAAATAGTTATTAGGATCGGGTACGACAATTTCGTTATCTTCATTTAAAGCAGCTTCGTCAATATTTGTTAACCCGAAAGCCTCTGGATTTGCTCGAATCTGTGCAATTTCAGTAGCAACGTCTAATTCAATAAAATTTATTCCCAATTCCTGAGCGAGATTGTCTAATCTAGTATTGAGCAAGCGATTAAATTCAGTTGATACAGTATTTAAAGCGTCGCTAATTCCCGCGTCTTTAGCATATGGAAGCGTACCCAACAGCGCAATATTAGGGATAATAAAGTTTTGGGCACCAGCATCCGCTAAGGTGGTTATCTTTTCAGTCAATCCTTCTAACACAGTTGCAGGTGTAGGAATATTATCCGGTGTTGTTTCTTCACCTATATCGGGGAAGAAATTATTTGAACCAGCAGTGATAAAGAATACATCACCTATGGTAGGTGCATCTATATCTAAGTATGCTTTAATTTGTTCCCCAACATTGGGTAAACCTTCATCGGAAAAACCATCACCAGTTTCTGCTGTTCCGAATGCATAGTTATCTCCACCAGCTAGAGAAGGAGTTGAAGCTGATAAATCCAATTCTTTAGCAATGATTTCTGGTACTAATTCACCATTGGAAAAGCGTCCATCCGCGTAAGGTGGGGATTCTGGATTGATTGAGCGGGAGGTGATATATAAGTTACTCACATCTGCAAGACTATCACCGAATGTAATGAAGCTAGTAAATGAGTTTTTTGAAACAGCTTGAGGGCTGACTTCGTTGAGAAGAGAAATGTTTGTGGTGCTAGTCATGATGCAGGATTAATCATATCGACGATGGATATTTTTGTATTTCTACTCAAACAAGCTATGAGCAGAAATAGTAGAGGCAAAGTATTTAATTAAACTCAATTAAAGCTATAAATCGGTAATCAATAATACGGTTTAATATTTTTATTAGTTTGTAGGTTGAGTTAGACGCAGAAATAAGATTGATGGTTATTAAAAGTCTCACAAATGCGTCGTAACCCAACATTTACGATTTGGTTTATACAGTTGAATATAAGATGGTGCTTTACAGGTTTAATTAAGGTATCTGTTTATTAGGTTATGATTTGGTGCCACAGGGCACCCTACCAGCCTGCTCTTACGATTACGAAGTAGCAAACGAGTAAGGCTTAGGTGGCTTGTTAGGCAGCGTGCCCATTCACCGTAAGTCGTAATTATAAAACAAAAACAACCCGGTTTCTTCGATAAACCGGGTTGATGGAACTTTAGCTAAATTTAATAGGAAAATTTGAAAAATTCAATTGCGCCATCGCTTTCATCAATAATCTTGAAACGATATCGGTGAAAGCTTTATTTAACTAAATTCAACATTGACAAGCATATCGTTATAATCCATATCGCCGCCATTGGCTAAGTCTTCAAAACCAAAGGTGTTGTCGCCAAGTAAACGCATATGATCGACACCATCAGAATTAGCGCCCATGTAAGGGAAGTAAACCGTAGGATTGTTGCTGGTATCATCATCTTGGAGGTTTTCTAAGGTTCCATCAACAATAATCATCGGCGCGAAAATCGATCCACCATTCACTTCTGCTGCGAATGAAGCTGTACTTTGGTTGTCTGCTTCAAGTTTGATAACATCACCATTAATATCTGTAACCAAGTTATTCAAAGCTTGGCTGAGATAATCACTTTCAGAAGCAGTATCTGGATCGAAGCTACCGATAATACCATCAGCACTATCAACTCTGTAGAAAACAACTTGGTTGTCAAATGCAGCTTCGCGGAAAACTTGTGCTGTCATATCTACAATTTGATCGGCAAATTCCCTCAAATCAATTAATTCTGGGGGATTGCTGAAATTTGTACCATCTGGTGCGGGTGCATCGGTAATTTCCAAGTTCAATTTCAAATCATTGAAGTCTTTATCGCCACCACCAATTTGATCTTCCCAAGCTAATTCAAATTTTCCATCGCCCATATCTGCGATTTTGACTTGAGCAAATGCATCGGTACCAAAAGTTGAACCTAAAAGAACGTTATCTGAAGAGGTTTTACCACTAAGAACGCTATCAGTAGTACTATTTTTAACTAAATAAAATACTAAACGTTCGCCGCTTTGATATCCTTCTAAAATGCGAGTATTATCTAATTCTGCATAGCCATCGGGCTGATTATTCATCGCAGAAAAAACAACTTGACTTTGTTGTAATGCTTCTTGAATAAAATCTGGAGAATCAGGAGTTATACCATTTACAGCGTTATTTTCATCAACAGCAAAAACACCTATTTCATTAATATTATCAGCATCACTACTGACTAAATTGAATAAAATATTTGCTGTTTCTTTGGTATCTCCAATTAAACTAAAAATACCTTGTTTGCTTTGTTCAGCATCAAATTCAGGTAGAGGCTCGTCTTGTAATTCAATCGTGATATTACCTGTATCGCTTAAATTATTACTATCAGTAACCGTAACTGATAAATCAAAACTAGAATCAGTTTCAAAATCTAAATCATCGCGGTCATTAACAATAACCTCACCATTGGAATTAATAACAAAAGCCCTCGAACCATCTCCATCAACATCGAGATTACCAGTAGTAATACTATAGGAAAGGACATCATCTCGATCGGAATCCTCAGCTTCAACTGCGCCGATTACAGTTCCTGCGGCGCTATTTTCTATAACGGAGAAGGCAGCATCTTCAATAGATGGAGGTTCATCAAATTCGTCTTGCAAATTAATAGTTATAGTAGCGGTATCGCTATCACCAGTGTTATCAGTAACGCTAACCGATAAATCGAACTGGGGATTTGTTTCAAAATCTAAATCATCGGAGTCATTAACAAGCAAAGTAGCGCTATTTTCATCAATTATGAAAGCGTTATTCCCATCTCCATCAACATCAAGATTACCAGCAGTAATAGCATAGGTAAGGATATCATCTTCATCCTCATCGTTAGCGCTGAGCGTACCAATTGATGTTGCTTCTACGCTATTTTCTGCAATCGAAAAAGTTGCATCATCAAAAGATGGAGATTGGTTGATTCTCGGATTGTCAGGTGTATTATTATCGGTTACTACATTTGTTTCATTGAGTTGATTAGGAGCAACACCTTCAACAATTGCTATTTGTCTACCACCTGCGTTGATTATTGCATCATTTCCTTGCTGGACAATTGAAAGCGAGTCGAAACTTTCGACACCTGATAAATCAACTCTAATTGTCTCCTCAATGAAATTAAAATCAGTAATTGTATTTGGATTTTCTGGTAATTCAACATTTGCAATCCAAAATATATCTTTTCCAGAACCACCAGTAAAAGTATTACCACCACGTCCAGCAAATATTACATCGTCACCAGCACCACCGTTAACTGTATCATTAAGATCGGGGAAAATCTCATCATCTCCTTCACCCCCATCAAGTAAGTTATTTCCTATACCATCGGAGTAAAGGTCATCGTCTCCTTCATCTCCAAATAATTGATCTTGGTTATAAGCAAATAACTCATCATTCCCCGCACCACCGCGCAGAGTATTGTTTCCTTTTCCACTTACAGCATCGAGTAAGTCATTACCTTCTAAACCTAGTAATTCATCATTACTTTCTACAGTTAGTAACTCATCATTACCAGCAGTTCCGTTAATAGTTGCCATTTTTTCTTGATGATTTTCAAATATATTTTTACTTGTGAATACACGGTAAAGAAAAGCAACTATTAAACTCAAGCAATTACTGATACAATTTGTATACTTATGAGATAAATTTACATAAATAACAAAAATCATTATAGGTGTAGAAGCAAGAAGAGAAAATGAATAGAGATAAATATATTATTTTAAATAAGAAAAGATTAGCAATCAGTCCCTTTATTACTGATTACTAATCTATTCCAAACTAATTAAAATTAACCAAAAGCAAAATCGCTCTCACTTAAACCAGTTACACCATTAACCATTGCTAATGTGTTACCAGCAAAAGCGATTTCGGTGTTACCACCCATTTGAATTAATGTTAAATCGGCAAATCCATTAATACCCATATCACCGGAGATTCCAATTACATCAGTACCCATCTCGAAATCAACGATGGTATTAGCATCTTCGGGAATTTCTGCGTTAGCAATCCAGAATTGATCGGCACCTTCGCCACCAGATAGCATATTACCGCCACCGGATTGTACGTAGAATTGGTCATCACCTTCACCACCCAAAGCGCGATCGCTCATTCCCAGGTAGAAGATATCATTGCCCATACCACCGGACATACGGTTTCTACCCATGCCGTCAGTAGCATCGAATTCATCATCACCAGCACCGCCGAATACTCGATCATTGCTACTGACAAAGATTTCATCGTTGCCACTACCAGCATTAATGCGGTTATTATTTCCACCAGTTAAATCAATTTCATCTACACCAGCGCCAGAAAACACGGTATTGCCATCGCCGTCGAAGTTGTCCCCAACGATAAATGATTCTTCACCATTACCACCGGAAACTAATTTAACTTGTTTATCTTCGGTTGGGTTTTGACCTAAACGAGGATCTAAATTTAAAGGTTCGTCTAATTCTAGTATGATAACTTCATTGTTATCAATATCGGGGCCGCGACCAACGGAGAAGGGATAGTTATTGTCGTTGGCTACCAAAATGGTTTTTTCGTCAAGTACTAAAACATCTTCAATGGTGACAAATGGGAAGTCAAAGGTGGTTTCACCATCTCCATTTAAATCGTTGGGATCTTCAATGTTCAATAAATCGACGATTTCTGATTTTTCCACAAAGCCGTTTTGATCAACTTCGGAAAT
Source organism: Rivularia sp. (in: cyanobacteria) (assembly GCA_049649675.1). Taxonomy (GTDB): domain Bacteria; phylum Cyanobacteriota; class Cyanobacteriia; order Cyanobacteriales; family Nostocaceae; genus Rivularia. The sequence goes on from JBARZF010000510.1 coordinate 27,812, forward strand.
ATCAATTTTGAAGATTTTCTTGAACTCTGCGGCATCTCCTTCTCCACCATCCCGTTCAATAACTAAGAATTCGGTGTCATTGATGGGGGTAAAGTCGCCAATTGGATGACCATCTATGGTAGGATAATAACCAACTAATCCTGTATATTCACTAGTAGTAAGGTCGAATTCGTAGATTCTGAGGGAATTTTCTGGATCGCCGACTACTGTACCTTCTAATAAAGGATAAGCTTTGGTGCGATCGGGACTAAATGCCATGCCCTCGAAACCGCGAGATTGACGTAAGTTCGATTCTAATACTAAATCGTCAACTATGATGCGTCCAGTTTCAGCAAAGTCGGTGAAGAAACCATCTACTCCTAATTCTGTTAGTTGAAGGAATTCCTCACCAGTGGTTTGAGGAGTACCATCGGGTTTGAGTGTAAGAAAACGCTCTTCATCTCTCAAAGTATAAGGATGAATTTGCATTCCGGCATCATGCGCCCAATCAATGTAAGGACGAACTTCCCCGGTTAATTGAGAACTAATTTCAGCAACACCGTCACCATTGCCATCAACGGGAGTATCTATAGATTCGCGTAAAACAAAGCTGTTTTTCCAAGGGCCAATTCCTTCACCGTAGTTATCACCAATATAATCAAAGACTTCCTCAGTGGCTAAGTCTTT
>JBARZF010000511.1:0-12485 GCA_049649675.1 Rivularia sp. (in: cyanobacteria)
AAATAAAAAAAAGCAGTTTAGTCAAAAGTCCCTAGGGCGTAGGGCTTCAAAGCTCGGTCAATGTTCTCATAGAGGAGTCGCCGAGAAGCCTACACTTACTCGTCAGAGAAGTGCAGGTGCGTCACGAGGGTTAATTATGAACTGGGATAAAGTTTCAACGGGAATATTAATAATGGTATCGTTGGCAACTACTGCATTGCCTGTATCAGCGAGTCCCTACCATTCTTCTGACAACGGTTATGGAAGAAATAAGGTTGTTGATGTAGTTGATGTAAATGTTAATTTAGGAGGTCAAAAGAAGCGAAGAGTTAATAAAAATGATTTCAAAGAGGTTTGCGTTAACAAACGTGTTCGAGTAAGAGGACGTGTTAGAACTATTCGAGAATGTAAATTAGTTAGAGTTCGGAGATAGAAAAATTAACTCTGCTTTTTTTGTAATAAGAACGCAAAACCTTCACAAGCGATGAATACTTGTGAAGGTTTTGCTTATATTGCAACTTCCCTTTAATTAATTGAGGGAAATTATATTTTTATCGTCGTTGTTTTTGAAGAAAGCAAGTCTTTTCTAGCTTGATTTATATGGAAGTTTCAAACTTGATAGCAATATCATTAAAGTCTTGGTCATATACAGTTTCTAACCCATGATTTTCATCTGGCTAAAATTCTTTTGATTCTGTTATCTTATGAGTCACCAAACCATCTTTAACGTAAATAATGCGGTTAGTTTGATTGGCGACATCCTGCTCGTGGGTGACAATAACGATTGTGATACCTTGACTATTAAGTTCAGTCAGTAAATTCATCACTTCCCCAGAAGTTTGGGTGTCTAAAGCTCCTGTGGGTTCGTCTGCTAAAACAAGTTTAGGACGGTTAACGAGGGCACGAGCGATGGCTACTCGCTGCTGTTGTCCACCAGACATCTGATTGGGACGGTTTAACATTCGCTCTGCCAAGCCAACGCGGATTAAGGCTGACTCAGCCCGTTTTTTGCGTTGCGATTTAGGAATACCTGCATAGATCATTGGCAACATTACGTTTTCTAAAGCGGTGGAGCGAGGCAGTAGATTGAATTGCTGAAACACAAAACCGATATGTTGATTGCGGATATATGCTAACTCATCGTTAGTTAGTGTAGTTAGATTTCTACCTTCTAGAACATAATATCCGGATGTTGGACGGTCAAGACAACCAATAATATTCATCAGTGTAGACTTCCCAGAACCAGACATCCCCATAATTGCGGTATATTCGCCTTCTTCGATAGATAAGTTAATTCCCTTGAGTATTGGAATTTTGCTTTCTCCTAAAAAATAAGTTTTTTCAATGCCTTCCATCCAAATCATGGTTGCCATATTAATAATCCTCTAGGCTTTAGTATGTTGTCTCAACCCGTCTCAATCGCTCCTAAGCGCTTCGATTGGGTCAAGTCTGGCAGCACTACGAGCGGGAATCACTCCAGCTAGCAACCCAATGATAAATGTCAAACTAAATCCCAGGAGAATTGACCAGGGTGAAATGACAAGGGGAAATTTGAACGAATTTGAGGCAACAAAGCCGATTGCTATCCCCAAGCAGATGCCAATCGCTCCTCCCATTGCTGCAATTATTATTGCTTCAGCTAAAAACTGGCTCAAAATAGCACTATTAGTAGCTCCCACTGCTTTGCGAATCCCAATTTCTCGCGTCCGCTCAACCACTGACACAAGCATAATGTTGGCAATGCCAATACCCCCGACAATTAAAGAAATTGCGGCAACTGCTACTACCATTACGGTAAACAGTTTAGATGTACTGGTGAGGGTTTCGATAATATCAGCCGAATTTATAATTCTAAAATCATCTGTATCGTCTTTTGCGGGAAAAATGCCATGTCGTACTCGCAAAAGATTTGTGGTTTGATACTCAGCAGCATCTAACCGATCCTGACTTTCTACTTTGACATAAATTCCTCTAATCGCAATTCCTTTGACAGAGTTGTTTCCTGTTAGCCGAGCAGACATATTGGTGAGCGGGATATAAATTAGTTCATCCGGATTTTGTCGTCCTTGCGTTCCCTTCGTTTCCATAACGCCAATTACCTCATAGGTTTGTCCTTGAATGCGGATTTGTGAACCTTCTGCACTACTTCCCGAACCCAGTAATTCATCTCGTGCGGTGGGACCTAAAACTGCCACAGCTTTTCCCGCATCGACTTCCTCCTGAGTAAAAAATCTACCTGTTTGAGGATAGGTATTGCGTACATCTGGATAGTTGACATCGGTGCCAATAATTGTCATCGAGTTATTGTTTTGGGCATAGACAACTTGAGCGTTTTGCTCTAGGAAAGCGGATACGCGCTCAACTGCTAAAACTTGTTGAGCGATCGCCTCAGCATCTTCTAAAGTCAATGTCGTTGCGCTTCCAGCACCCTGCCGCACTCCACCACTTCTAGCTGCACCCGACTGTACTTGCAAAATGTCACTTCCAAGCGATTGTAATCGTTGCTCGGTGGCTTTTTGAGTACCTTGACCAATTGCGGTAACGGCAATCACTGCTGTAATACCAATAATGATGCCCAGCATCGTTAGCATAGTGCGGAGTTTATTATTCCACAACGCCTCAACAGCAATGGTCAAAATTTCTACTTTTGATACCGTAGATACCTTTTTAACTCGTGGCTTGAAGTAACGTGCGCTCATTTTACTCACCTCAGAATAATGGCATCAAATTTAACTTGTGGGTTGTCAAAGAGGAGGACCCCCACCAGGAGGAATATCTCTGTTACTATTACTGTTAATTTGAGAATTAGACGGCGCACTAAGCAAAACTTTCTCGTTTCCTTGCAAACCTGAGCGTACTTCAGTTTTACTATTGATAGTTAGTCCGGTTTCAATTGGCACAAACTGAGTCTCGTTTTCCCTAATTACTCTTACTCCGGTGCCGTTGTTTTGGCGTAGAATTGCCACTGTGGGGATGACAAGGACATTATTCAATTTACCTGCATCGAATTTCGCATTGACGTTCATACCGGGACGCAGGAGATTTTCAGTATCCGTGAAGTTTACTCTTACTTCAAAGCTAGTTACGTTAGAAGTCACCGTTGCTTGAGGCGCAACTTCCGCAACTTTGCCTGCAAAAGTTTTGTCAGGATAGGCATCAGCTATAACGGTGACTGACTGCCCAACTTCAATTTTACTGATATCGGTTTCGGCAACCTTTGCTACAACTTGATAATTTGATGCCAGCGACAAAATCGAAGAAGAAGTTGCACTAGATACCGTACTTCCCGATGTGGTAGGTGTGACAATACCACCGGGGTCGGCATACTTGGCGGTGACAATCCCACTGAAAGGAGCGCGAATAATTGTGTTTTGAATCTGTGTTTGAATTGTTTTTAAGTTACCCTGTTGTTGAGTCACTTCAGCACGTGCAGTTTCAATGTCTTCCTGGCGCGTTCCTGCTTTTTGCAGTGCTAGAGCTTGCTGTTTTTCTTTCACTACTGCTTTTAGTTGCTCGATATCTTCAGTGCGCGACCCTGCTTTTTGTAATGCTAATGCTTGCTGCGCTTCATTTACAGCGGCTTGGGCGCTATCGCGATCGGCGCGTTGTTGGTTGAGAATTTGCAGGGAAATAGCACCAGCATTGTATAGTTGCTGATTGCGGTTAAAATCATCTTCAGCTTTTGTTAAATTTGCTTGAGCGCTTTTTAAACGTGCCTGTGCCTGAGCAATATCTTGAGGACGATTACCTGCTTGTGCTTTTTGCAGATTCGCTTGGGCTTGCTCTAATTGTGCTTGTGCTTGAGCGATATCTTGAGAGCGATTACCCGCTATTGCCTTTTTCAAACTTGCTTGAGCGGAAGCTAAAGAACCTTGTGATTGAATTAGCTGTCCTTGTAGGGTTGAATCATCCATACGTGCCAAGATTTGTCCGACTTTTACATACTCTCCTTCCTTCACCAGCAAGCTCTTTAGCCGTCCAGAAGTATCGGGGCTGACGTTAGTTGATTGTTTAGCTTCAATTGTGCCGTTGGCTAAGATAGTAATGGGTAACGTTTCTCGTTCAACTGGGACACTCAACATTTTGCTTCTGGCTGTTTGAGCAGAAGAAATCACTATCTGACGGTAAATAAGGTATCCACCACCCGTCAGCGAACAGAGAATCAGTAACCCTATTAGCCACTTACTTAGTTTATTTTTTATCAAGCCTTTTCTTAAAGGCTGAAATATTACATTTTGGGAAGATTGAAGTTTCATACGCCACGAATGCACCATTAGTGCAAGAAGCAACAATAAATCATTCTGATTGCGACTTGTGCGGCTCTTTGTGGGAGAATCACGAGAGCTTTATTAATTACAGTATATCGGTATAACAATTAATTCTTTGTTTAAATTACAAAATTGTAATTTTTCGGGGCGACTTTTGGCTTAAAAAAGTAATTATTCTGATATACAATCTGTTTTCATAGGGTGGTAGCTAAAGACTACTGAAATTCTCTGAAAAGTAAAGTTTCCACAGTTTTTAGCACCCTTTTTTGCGCCCTTTCTAAGATACCTGGGTTAACAATAATTAAATTGGGAGATTATAGAAAATGCAAACAAGACTTTCAACTCTTATTATTGCAGCAATTTTTGCAGCAGGCTCATCATTGAGTTGCACGAAACAAACACCAAGTGCAAGCAATGGAAACATAAGTGATGTTAGTGAGCAAAATAGCAGTAAAGAAACAAAAACCGCTTCTACAAAATACGAAACCCTTGGTATGACGTTTCTAGAAAATGCACTTGTAAAAGATATTACCACTAAGGATTGTACTTTGGTAAATGGAACTCAAACTACTTGTAAATCAATTACTGTAAGCGGATACCCGTCTAACTATGAAGCTGGACCATTTTGTCCGCGAACAACGGCTGACTCTAAAGAAACAACTGGTATTTGGCTAGATGGTGAGAACATCTACAATTTAGATGGTGAGTTTATTATGAAACTTCCAGAAATATACGATGATGAGAAATTTGTACTATACGATTCAAAAGGGAATGTAAATATTACCGATACAGAAAAAGAGTTTGAAGGAGCAGCTAAACCTCAAGTAGAAGAGGAATATAAATACAATTGTGTCGAAGGAAAAATAGAATGGCTTGAAGGTGGTTCACCGATTCAAACTACTGTTGAAATACCTGCAAACCCAGTCAAAAGTGATACCGTTACCAATATTGGAAATAGAGTTGGAGTAACTATTAATGGGGTTGTGATTGATGGTCCAGCACCAGTACAAGCAATACTTTCAGCTTATACTATCGCTGCTTTTGATGATTGTGGAGGTCATATTAATCCAGTAACTGGTTATCACCAACATGGTATTACTGGATGTTTTGGTGTCGAAAGCAAAGTTGAAGGTGAGACAAAATTAGTTGGATATGCGATGGATGGATTTCCTATTCATAGTGCTTATGAAGAAAGCAATCAAACTCCAAAACTGGATGAGTGCGGAGGTCATGATGTAGAAGGGATAGGATACCATTATCACGCAAATAAAGCAGAAAAAAATTCAGTAATTTCTTGTTTTCATGGAACTTTGGTACAAGGTCAGCAAGATAGAAGGGGTGGTAGACCACCGCAGGGTAAAATACCACCTGGACTTCCTCCTCGTCGCTAAGTTGAAACCAATATCCATTTTGGTTTAACTGAATAAAGTTGAGTAACCAAAATTATTGAGCTTTATTAAATTTAAATAATAATTCTTGATTACAATTTTGTAATTTAAGTTTGTGAGTAATAAATTTAAAATAGAGCTATCAAAAAATAAAGTCATAAATACTTGTGAATGTTCTATTTGTCGAAGATGAAGCAAAAATTGCTGACTTTGTGCGGGCTGGTTTGAAGGAGCAGGGATTTACAGTAGATTACTGTGACAACGGTAATGATGGTTATTTACAAGCTTTAGATAATCAATATGATGCAATTGTTTTAGATATTATGGTGCCGGGAAAAGATGGTTTATCAATTCTTAAACATTTGCGTCGCGAAGGTAGAAATACTCCGATAATTTTATTAACCGCTCGCAACGAACTTGACGATCGCTTGCAAGGTTTGAATTTAGGTGCTGATGACTACATTGCCAAACCGTTTTTTGTGGAAGAATTGGTTGCTCGAATTCATGCTGTAATTCGTAGAAGTGTAGGAGAGCGTCAAAATTTTCTAGCTGTGGGAGCTTTGAAGCTAGATAGAATTACCAGGGAAGTTACTTGCAATCACAAAGTTATTGAATTAACTACTCGTGAATTTAATTTACTGGAATATTTGATGCGATCGCCAGGAAGAGTTTTTACTCGAACTCAAATATTAGAACACGTTTGGGGTTATGATTTTAATCCCAATACTAACGTTGTAGATGTTTGTATTCAGCGGATTCGCAAAAAAATTGACCCCATTAATAAGGAAGAATTGATTGAAAGTATTCGCGGGGTTGGTTATCGGTTTCGTCAAGCGGATGTTGGTTTATGAGGGAGCATCCTAATTTTGTAAAAAGCCCTCACCCTATAAGGGTGGGGCTACATTTAGAAAGCCCACCTTCGTGGGCTACTTATTAGTCCACGAAGGTGGACTTTGTTTGTATAGCCGCACCCTTCCAGGGTGTCGGACAAGATATTTATATTAGGATGCTCCCAGTTTATGAAATTATCTTCGTTTCGTCTGCGGATTGCTTTATTTTCTGCGGCTCTTGCTGGCAGCGCTTTAGTAGGATTTGGTGCGGTTTCCTGGTTCCAGATTTACAACGCGAAAGTTAACCGTTTAGATGCACAAATCATTAATCAGTTGATGCGACCAATTTCTCCACCTGGAAGAAAACCACCGCAGTTTTACCAGGAAGAGGAATGGCAACTGTATCAAAGTACGCTATCAAGTATCTTAAGTGAAAATACAGAAGCTCCGATTGCGCTTTTAGTATTTGATGCCGAAGGTAAGAAGCTCTACGAATCTCAAGAAGTAATTATAGATCGAGATTTGCTGAGTCTGCTAGTTAATAAATTGACATTAATAAAGCCACTACCGCGAACTCCTCGGAGCAAACCATCCCTGCAATTACCTCCTCCACCTCTCCCACTTCCTCCCGTACTGACTACAGAAACAACAAAAACAGAAGCTTGGCGAATTGCTGCGGTTAAACATCATAATATTCAAATTGCGATCGCACTAAATTTGGAAGTAGTTAATCGAGAGATGGCTACCATTAACAATATTTTCTTGATTTCTATCCCAGGAATATTGTTATTAATTGCAATTGGTGCATGGTTGCTTTCGGGAAGCGTTTTACGTCCGATAAATCAATTAACCAGCACAATTCAACAAGTTAATGCAAAAGGGTTAGATCGAAGAATTCCCATTGAAAAAACAGATGTGGAATTTGTAGAAATGATTCGGGTATTTAACCAAATGTTAGAACGTTTGGAACGCAGCTTTAATCAAGCTTCTCGCTTCAGTGGTGATGCTGCTCATGAATTAAAAACTCCACTAACTATTCTACAGGGAGAATTAGAAAGAACCTTACAACAGGTACCGGACGGAAGTGAAGTACAGCAGCGTTTGAGTTATCTATTGGATGAAGTGCATCATCTGAATGGAATTGTCCGTAAACTTTTACTGCTGTCTTTAGCTGATGCAGGACAATTGAGTTTATATCTGGTAGAGGTGGATATATCGGAGTTATTATTTCAGATGTTAGAAGATGTGGAAATGTTGGCTCCCGATTTGACGGTAAGAACTAATATTGCAAAGGGATTAAAAGTTAAAGGTGACAGAGATTTACTAAAACAAGTTTTGCAAAATCTATTTAGTAACGCAATAAAATATAATCTTGCCGACGGTTGGATAAAAGTTGATGCTTTTCAAAGTAATAATTCACTTCAAGTAACGATTGTCAATGCATCTGAAGAGATAAAAGATGAGAATAGAACTCGAATATTTGACCGTTTTCATCGCGGAGATCCATCTCGCAACCGTAAAATAGAAGGAATTGGATTGGGATTAAGTCTTGCTCGTGAAATTGTTCGCGCTCATAACGGTAAGTTGATGCTCGATCCGGCTTCGGAGGGGGAGACATCTTTTAGTCTTAGTTTGCCGATGTTATGAGGTTAAATAAAAATCAAAAATTTTCTTAGCAGTAGGTTGGGTTAGACCCATGGAGAATAAGGAGAACGATTTCTCCCATCCTAACGTAGCAGCCATCCTCAAAGGTAGCATCATTAATTGCCGAGCCACCACGAACAACATAAATGACCTTACTATCAACTAAAAATATACAAAACTTTACTTGACTGCCATATTACCGTATGGTTATATAATATATATACTTGGATTATTCACTATTGATGAATCAAACAAATTTCATCAAGGAATAAGGAGAGAAACAATTGTCAACAACCCCCGACTTGAAGTCGGGGGCTTCCAGCCTAAAAAACTGGCAGCCCTAAGTTGACCAGACTATCGTTAGCGGCAAGAGTTGAAGTCCTACCAAGGAATGCGTAGCTAGTTCCTTGCTCTAGAACCGAGTAATTAAACAGGTTTAAGGGGTTAAGCCAGTGTTGCTCGGAAAGTACCGACCGTTAACAATGTCGAAGCTAACTTTACCCGTAATAGGAGTATGCAGAAATGCAAAATCATGTATTTATAATTGACAAAAACAAAAAACCACTTAATCTTGTAAACCCTGCAAGAGCAAGAGAATTACTGAATAAACAAAAAGCAGCAGTTTTCCGAGTATTTCCGTTTACGTTGATATTAAAAACGGCAATTGATAACCCAACTATTAAACCATTGACATTAAAGCTTGACCCTGGAAGTAAATATACAGGTATTGCATTACTTGATGGGGAAAATGTTATTTGGTGCGCTGAATTAGAGCATCGAGGTTATCAGATAAAAGATGCTTTGTTGTCTCGCAGACAATTAAGAAGAAGTCGTAGAAACAGAAAAACTCGGTACAGGAAGCCACGTTTCAACAACCGTAAACGTAGCGATAACTGGTTGCCGCCAAGTTTAGAACATAGAATCTTAACGACAGAAACTTGGGTAAAACGCTTGATGCGTTATGCCTCAATATCTGAGCTATGGATTGAGAAAGTTAAGTTTGACATGGCATTAATGCAAAACCCGGAAATAAGTGGAGTTGAGTATCAGCAAGGGGAATTACAAGGTTATCAAGTACGCGAATACTTATTAGAAAAATGGGGTAGAGAATGCACTTATTGTGGTAAAAAAAATGTTCCCTTGCAGGTAGAACATATTTATCCTAAGTCAAAAGGAGGAAGCAATAGAGTAAGTAATTTGTGTTTAGCTTGCGAAAAATGCAATCAAAAGAAAGGTAATAAACCAGTTGAGGAGTTTTTGAAAAAGAAATCCGACTTGGTCAAAAAAATTAAATCTCAAGCAAAAAAAACACTGAAAGATGCAGCGGCAGTTAATGCAACTAGGAATAAATTAGTGAAAGTTTTATCTAGTTTATTGCCTACTAAAACTGCAACGGGAGCGCAAACTAAATATAACCGAACTAAGTTAAAACTTGAAAAAAAACATTGGATTGATGCTGCTTGTGTTGGGGATATTGATAGTTTGAAACTTTCAACTAATCAGCCGTTAAAAATTAAGTGTAATGGTCATGGGACGCGCCAAATGTGTAGAACAAATAAGCATGGATTTCCCACAAGATATGTCCCTAGATTTAAGTTTTTCTTCATGTTTCAAACTGGAGACATCGTAAAAGCTATTGTCACATCAGGTAAAAAAGTAGGTGAATATATTGGAAGAATAGCGACTAGAAGTAGCGGTAGTTTCAACATTTCAATTCGTGAAAAACTGATACAAGGCATTTCTTATAAATACTGTAAAACTATTCACAAAAAAGATGGTTATTCTTATGCTTTTTAACTCACGGCGGTTAAAACCGCTCGTGTCGCAGTTCCTCCGTTGTCTAAAGACACACGGTTTCCCTGCTCCCGGAGGTTTTTAGATGAAACGCTTTTTAATTGCTAGTTTAGGAACTCTATTCTTGACAACTGGTGCTACACCAGTTTTTGCGGAAGAAGTAGTAAGTTCCCAGGAAAGCCGAAACCAAGTTACCAGAAATGTAAAACCATTTAACTTAGTTTCTCTCGCTTATCAAGGATATTTACGAGAGCAAGGTATTCCTGGCTATGACACTTTTATTAATAGTGTTAACTGTGGAGATATTAAGGCAAAAGACTTAGTTAAATGTGCCATTAATGTTGGTAGATTGTCTCCTGATACGATTAATAATCGTAGCTATCTCAGTTCCTTAGAAATGCAGTTGCAAAGTATTTCTGAGGATTAAATTAACGTGAAATAAGCTCAAAAACTTTATAGAATTGGGGTTAGGTATGGGCAAATTATTTAACGAGCTTAAACAAGATATTCTATATCAACATGGGATGAATGCCTGTCTGAATTGCGGAGTCTGTACAGCAGTATGTCCCGCAGCGGAATTTAATGATTATTCTCCCAGGGAAGTCATGAATACCTCCAATAAAAATCAGGATTGGTCAATAATCTAGCCCACTAAGGAAAAGCTTAGCACTAACAATCTTCCGAGGCTCAATTGTAAACGTAAAATCCCCGAAAGGTAGTTTCAACGCTAAATTCATTTAATTTGAATTAAAATAGAAAGGCAGCCCAATAATTTCAATTTTTTTTGATGCAAGTTACTTATACTCATACAAACGACATTATTGCTGGGTTTCATGCTCTGTCGGAGCCACTGCGGATTCAAGTTTTGCAATTACTCAGAAAACAAGAAATGTGTGTATGTGACTTGTGCGATATTTTAGGGGTAAGTCAATCTAAGCTATCTTTTCATCTCAAAACTCTTAAAGAAGCTAAATTAGTTTATGCTCGTCAGGAAGGACGCTGGATTTATTACAGTCTCAACTCGGCTCAGTTTGAGGTTTTAGAGCATTACCTCGCACAATACCGTCTCATCAACCAAATATTGCCCGCACACTCTTGTAAAGATTCTTAATACATCTCTCAAGTATCAATATCATTAAAAATATTGACAGTTGCATCAACTTTTTTTGATTCATTTTTCAATTTTGTGATACTGTTTACTTGATACATCAATTTTTTTTGAAATGATAGAGATGTTCCCTTGAAGTCAATGTAGTACCATGAAAGCAACAGCAAAGAAAATAGCTCTGGTGCTATGGATATTAGTTCTGACGGCTAGCTGTACAAATACATCTAACACTTCTAGCACAACCCAGTCACAGGAAAATATATCTGAGGTTAGTAATTCTCAAGCGCTGGAGACAATTCAGATTGATGGTTCGAGTACGGTATATCCGATTACAGAAGCTATTGCTAAAGAATTCCAGGAGCAGAGTCAAGTAGACGTAAAAGTAGACGTTTCCGGTACTACAGGAGGCTTTGAAAGATTTTGTAAAGGAGAAACAGATATTAGTAACGCTTCTCGTCCAATTTTGAAGCAAGAATTGAAAACCTGTACCACCAACGGGGTAATTTTTACCGAACTTCCTATAGCTTTTGATGCTCTAACTGTAGCGGTAAATCCTCAAAATAATTGGGCGAAAGACATTACGGTAGCTGAACTAAAGAAGATTTGGCAACCAGCAGCCCAAGGAAAGATTACCAATTGGCAGCAGGTACGCGCTTCTTTCCCCGATAAGCCATTGAATTTATATGGTGCTGGCGATAAATCAGGTACCTATGATTACTTTACAAAAGCGGTAGTAGGAAAAACGGGAGATAGCCGCACCGATTATACAGCCAGCGAAGACGATGAAGTTTTAGTTTCTGGCATCAGTAAAGACCCCAATGCCTTGGGTTATTTTGGTTATGCGTATTACGAACAAAACCAAGATAAATTAAAAGCTTTGGGTATAGATAATGGAAAAGGAGCAGTATTCCCTGCAAAAGAAACGGTAGAAAAAGCAGAGTATCAACCACTTTCTCGTCCTTTGTTTATCTACGTAAATATTAAGTCCGCTCAGAAAAAGGAAGCACTTAGAGATTTTGTAAATTTCTATATTGAAAAAGCGCCTAAAAAAGTTAGTTCTGTAGGGTATGTACCTTTACCAGAAGATGCTTATAGCCTAGATAAGCTTCATTTTACTAGAGGTAAAGCAGGAACGGTATTTGAGGGAGAAGCCCGTTTAGATTTAACTATTGGTGAAGTGTTGAGAAAACGAGCCGAATTTTTAGAAAAAACACCATAGGAGTTTCAGGGTTATAGAGATGAGTAGAAGCGATTCGCAAGCGCGTAAAGCACCAGTTAAAGCTGGAAGTAATCTGAGTTTTTTTGAAAAATATCTGACAGTTTGGGTGTTTTTCTGTATCATTGCCGGGATTGCATTGGGAAGAACATTTCCTGGGATAGCAACCGCATTGGATGCTATGAGCGTGTTTCAGGTATCTATTCCTATCGCGGTATGTTTGTTTTTCATGATGTATCCCATCATGGTAAAAATTGA
>JBARZF010000512.1:0-6908 GCA_049649675.1 Rivularia sp. (in: cyanobacteria)
GACATAACCCAGATAGCAACACATCGGCTACTGCATACCAAGAACAATCCCGGACAAAATTTTCGCGCAGACAATAAAGCAAATCTGAAGTGATAGTTAGCGGAAAAGCTGCATGATAGGCTAAAAATAGAGCCTGTTCTCCGTGACGTTTTGCAAAGACTCGAATACGGCGAGTTGTTAAATCTTCTCTGCTGTTTGGATTTTTTGATTCGGGGAATACATTTGCCATATCTGAATCATATTATCTTGAGTCATTTCTCGTGTTGCCGTTTGCAAACTAGCAGGCTCGTAAGTTAACATCCTGCCATTAAGTATCCCATCGATTGTAATCGCTGAAGTCTGCTCCCAACGTTGAGGTGGTAAAGGATTAAGCCAGATTAGTTGGCGAATGCAAGGAGATAATGCAGTTAAAAACTTTGATATTCCTTCAATTCGTTCTTGGCTGTAGGTAGCTGTTGCAGCTCCAGCATCGCTGATAATTAATGCGATTGTACGGTTACGATGTAATTTTGGTAACAGGTCATTGAGGGGTTGAGCAAGAGTTGGGCGATACCAATGATAAAGATATTCGTCGGGATAGCTGGTAAATCGATATATCCGAGCGGGAGTGATTCGAGCTTCTGCAATTGCTTGTATAAAAGGTTCAAAGGCGGGGAAAAATGGAATCATTGCTAAATTATCATCAATTAGCAGCAGCAATTCGGTTCGTCGAGTTCTAACTGGACGCATTACCACATCAGCAAACAAACCTTCCCGTTCAATTCGTGCAATTGTCGCTTCAATATCCAATTCATAATCCCAACCAACTCGCTGCGATTGTCTCAACAAACGCCAAGCTGTTTGAACATCTTGCAATTGAATCGGAAAGTCTTTTGCAACTAGCTTAAACTTATTCCTGGTATTCTCAAACTTTGGGGAAGCTGCGGAAGTTTGCATCGCAACTGGAACTTTTACTTCACCGGGTTTCTCAGTTGATGGCGATTTCTGCTTTCTGGGTGGAATTTTGGGGAGATTAGCTGACGTTTTAAACGCAGAAGGAGTTTTTTGTGGCGATTGCGGTTCTTTTTTTACGGATTCTATAGGCATCTTATTATGATGCTGCCGAACATAGCTCTCAAAAGTACGGTCAAAAATATTTATATCGTAGTTATCGCAAGGTTTTACCCATAGCAGCCGACAAACTCGTTTTATATCCTCCCATCCACCTAAACCATACCCGCGAGCAACTGCTTGTTGCAATAAGTGATATTGTTCCAGAGTTAGAGCCATTCCTGCTTGTCGCAATTCTTGGAATAAATCTAATAATAATGAATCAATTTTGATTGATTGAGAATCACTCATGAATAAGGATTTGATATTTTTTTAACGCAGAGGAGCGCGGAGGTAAACGCGGAGGAGCGCAAAGTATTGAAGGATTTTTTTAATTTTTAATTATTCAGTGTTAATTATTCATTATTCATTGTTTTTTTCTGATATATTTCCTGGTCTTGCTTGGTTTTTAAAAGCGTTCCTAATAATGGCAATTTCTCCGACAAATTATTTAAATCATCCAATGCTTTTTCAACATCATTTCTATTTAAAAGTGCGGTAAGAAACTCGATAAATTCGCTAGTTCCTGGTGGTCTGCTCCCAGGTATATTTGTAAATCCTTCGCGAATTTTATAAAAACGATTCATAGCTTGCTCGACAACTTTTTCTTTATCTTTGGTTAACTCACCAAATCGCTTATCAATTATGTTCTTTAATTGGTCTTCTTGAGGAAATTTGACAAAAAAGTACAGACATCGACGCAGAAAAGGTTCTGGTAAAGGCTTCTCACGATTACTAGTAATAAAAATAATCGGCTTATTTTGGGGAGTCGGATATAACTCGCCAGTTTCCGGTATTTCAAAGCGCAATTCTTCTAACTCAAGTAATAAATCATTGGCAAAATCACTATCCGCTTTATCAATTTCATCAATCAACAAAAGGGGACGATAATTATGTTCTTGTAATGCCTTACCTAACGCTCCAAATTCCCGATAATTTCTCTTATCCTGCAACCGCTTTTTTAAATCTCCAATCTCTAAAATACCTAAAAATTCTTTCAATTGATGCGGGTTAGTTCCCATTAACTGAGCGTCTCGCAATCTGGCAATAGCATCATATTTATAAAGTCCATCACGGGCGCGAGTTGTAGATTTTATATTCCAAATATAATAATCCCAGTACTTCGGTTCTTCCAAATCATTTTTTTGCTTTTGCAGATACTTTTGGGTAAATTCATAAGCAACTGCCACCGCTAAACGAGTTTTACCACAACCGGGTTCTCCTTCCAAAAGTAATGGACGCTCAAGTGCGATCGCTAAATTAACCGCTTCTTTTAAATCGTCGCTGGGTAGATAGGGATAGCAGATTCGTCCCAAAGAATCTTTTATTTCCTTTTCGGGTTGATCTTCTCCCGTATACTGATAATCTGGTTCTGGTAATAGTTCTTGATTATTGCTCATCCTGCTAACTTCCAATAAGATTCAATTGCTGCAATACCATCATCAATTTGAAATACCGTATAACAAATTTCATCTAGTATTTTTAAAGGTTTTTCTTCCCAATGTGGGATATCATTAGAAACAATTGATTGTACGTCATCATCGGTTTGATTGAGTTTGCTATAAACTTCTTCTTGAGCTAACCAATTTTCTACATCATTCCTGAAAATATTTTCTAAAGGTGTCAACTTTAGAGAATATTGAGTTTGATTAATTGCAGAAGGCTGAATAAATGTAAATGGAAGTAATTTTTGCGGCACAGTAGCACGGTTTTTTTCTGCTAATATTAAAACCAAGCGCGAGCGAAAATAACGCGGAATTGAACGAACTTTTTCAACTAAATCTGACCAGAAAGCATAGAATTTACCCACTTTTTCTGCATCTAAACAGCTAAGATCATCAATAATAATAATTACGGACTTTGTTTTACAAAATTCGGCTAACCCTTGAATTACCATTTCACGATTTAGATTATCTCCTAAATCTTGCTTAAATTCCTGCCACAAAGCATCAAAGTCTCTTCGCAGATGAGAGCGAATCTTAATTGAAATTTTTTTTGCTTGCTCATAATCTGGCACGCATTTTGTTAAACGCCGCACCAACCAACGCTGAATTGTTTCTTCCCCTGTCTGAATTAAAAAAGCTCCTTCCTTACATTTTTCAATCGCACTTCTAAACTCTTGCTCCTGCTGTTTATAGTCCAATAAACATAAAATTTCTGCTATCTTTTGATTAGAGGATGGTTGTGTAACTAATGGCTGAACAACCGGAATATTGGCTTCCAAAATACGCGGTTTAATGCACGGTTCTAAATCGCACCAACATTCTTTTAAAACTTCAACCGGAATCATAAATCCTGCTTTTACTTGTTTGCGCTTTTCGCTTTCAGCAGGTTCTGCTGCAACCATGATTCCAGCAACTCCATTCAAAGTATCAACCCATACAGGTGCGCCACTAAAACCACCTTCCACATAATAATCACTCTGCTCTAGAACAATCATTTGCACCTGCCCATTGCCAACAGAGTCCCGTAAATCTCCCTTAGTCCATACACCATCGTCGTATCCACTAGGAAAACCCAAAACTGTAAAAGCATTCCATGCATACTTTCCCATAACTAACCCAATTGGAAGAATATCTTCGATTAAATTCTCCTCCAGTTTCAAAGCTGCAATATCATCTCCACCAAGCCACATCCCCTCTGGAGACATTGGTTTCCAATAAACAATTCTGGCTTTGACTTTTTGCTTTTGTTCCCTAGGTGGAAAAAGGAAATCTAACTCTACCAAACCTTGAGGAAAATCTTGAGCGGTATGTGCAATTCCTAAAGCATCAGCAACCACATGAGCGCAAGTTAAAACATGGCGATTAAATACCAAAAAACCCGAACCTACAATAGCCCCATCCGAGCGATAGATTCGAGTAATAGCTTTTTTATACAGTTCAAACTCATCTGTCATGAAATAGCTACGCCGATTCCTTCGATTCCTTTTTCCACTTCACCGTAACTTCAAAAGTTACCTCGCTTCCTAAAGAAGTAAATACCACTCCAGCATTAGCAGCCAGCTTTACTCCAAACTTGACTTCAGTTTCATCAGGACTAACATCCTTCAGCTTAGAAACAACAGTTGCCAGAACAGGTCTTACATCATCCAAAGCTTGATTAAATGTTTTGCTCGCTGCTGTAACAGCTAATCCACCATCACGAGATACAGGTTTGGGAGGTATACCAGTTTGTCCTGCTGGCTTTTCTACTTCAACTAAAAACTTTGTGCCATCTTCCAGCGCAAATTCAACCAGTTGTTTTTCTGCCATAAGTTATGATGTTTACATCCTTTTAGTTATGCTACCCTAAAAAATTAGGTTTTAAGCAGAATAAATCTGATAATAAAGACCTATTCTTCAGAATTTTTTTAAATTTAATATATATAGGACTTACGCAAAAATAACGTAACTGTTTGACACTCCCCACGCATAGAATGCGGGGGATTCTTGGTTCACGGATAAAACCTCAAACAAGTCATTAAACTCAAAAATAATTAACAAATTATCACCTACATATCAACTCCATTGGCATGATTTACCCAGCCTAAAGTGTGGAAGAATAATAGTCTTAAGCGGAAACAGCTTTTGCTTGCTCCGACGGTTTCTTGATTATTTTTAAGGTATAAGCTTTTGGTTAATCTTCATTTTCACCCCATTCGCGGGTGCAAGAGTAACTCCTCGACGACGGGGTACCTCTGGTTTATTATCTGCTAATGTAAATTCATAACGTGACATGACTGTTGCTAGCACTAGCTTCATTTCAAACATTGCTAATGCATCACCGATACAACGACGGACTCCCCCACCAAATGGCATAAATTCATAAGGGGAGAATTGTCTTTCTAAAAATCGCTCTGGTTTAAACTGCTTCGGTTGGGGGTATAAATCTTCTCGTTGATGCAATAGATAAATACAACCAAAAAGTAGCCTTCCAGATTCTAATTTTTGTCCTAACATCTCTATAGATTTTTCAACTTGTCTAGCAAAAGTTAGCATTGCTACGGGAGTAATCCGCAAAGTTTCATTGCAGACAGCACTTAAATATGGCAAACGCGAAATACCCATCAAGTCAGAAAAATCATCAACTGTATCAAGTTCTTGTAATAGTTTTTCTTTAACTCCTGGTGTATGATGAATCCAATATAATGCCCAAGCCATTGCTGTGGCTGTTGTTTCATGTCCTGCAAATAACAGCGTCATTAATTCATCGCGCAATTCTTTATCAGTCATTGCTGTTCCATCTTCATACCGCGCTTCCATTAGTAATGAAAGAATATCATCACCTTTTTGCTGGGAATTCTTTCGACGTTCTGCAATTTCTGCATATATTAATTGATCAACTTTCGCACGTTGTCGTACAAATTTTCCCCAGGGACTCCAAGCACCTAAATCTTGTTGTAAAAAATCAAAAAACAGAAAACTCGAAGAAAATGGCGAGCTAAATGTATCTGACAAATAAGCCATTAATTCTTTTATTTTTTGAAATCTCTTTCCTTCATACAAGCCAAAAACTGCTTGTAAAATTACTTGCATCGAGATTTCTTGCATTACCGAACGAGTTATGAAAGTTTGATTTATAGGTAATATTTGAAAAACTTTTTCCGCAATATCGCAAATTAGTTGTCCATAAGCTCGCATTCTTTCTCCATGAAAAGGAGGAATTAATAATTGTCGTCGTCGCTTGTGAGGCTCTCCATCGAGCATAATAACTGAAAAGTCCCCTATCAAGGGTTGCAAAATTTGATTGACTCCACCAGGAGAATTAAATTTCTTTCTATCGTTAGTTAAAATTTCTTGAATTGCTTCTGGTTGATTTACAAATATCAGATTGTCGCCAAAACCAACAACTTCAGCAGTAAAAATATCGGGATATTCCTTAACTGCACCTTCCATATATCCTACAGGATCAAATATCCACTGTAGTTTTTGCAAAAAAGCAGGCTTATTAAGAGTGTTTGGTAAGTTCATGATAGATTTTGATTTAAAATTTAATCTTTTGATTCAAAGAAATATATTGAGAATTGAAGTTTATTTTTTCAATTCCACCTTTAATTTATCATCCCTTTGAGATTTGATTAAATTAAATCAATTGATCGATCCGTATATATACGATAAATAACCATTACAAAATCAATCAAACCTCTCCCCCCTAGCCAAAAGCTCAATAAACTCGCTGCGAGTCAAATTGTTTTGTTGAGCGATAGCATCCAAATTTTCCCAAGCTGTATCGGTAAGTCGTAGCGATCGCACTTGTTTTGCTTCTTGATAATCTTGCTCGAATTTCCCAGAGCTAGAACGTTTGCGTCGTGGGGTTTTTTCTCGAATCCCAGCAAATTGATTTCCATTAGTATTTTGCTCTCCAACGATCAAGCCAACCAAACATTTGATTAATCTTTCTCGCTCCATCGGCATAATTTTCCCAGCCTGAAGCATATATTCAATCATGGTGTAATGTACCAAAGCACCCAAGTATACCCGTGTTGTTGCTTCTGGATCTGCAATTTTTAATTTAGGATGCGAGCGTAGATAGTTAGCTATAACTTGAACAACATTTTTATCTATATGACTAACCATGTATTGCGCGAGCATCGGAAATCGTCCCGACTCCGCAATCATCAAGCGAATTAAATCTAGAAATTCTGGCGATTGACTAACGTCTTTGGCAAATTTATTTAAGAAATGACTTGCAAAATTATTTAAAACTTCCGCTGGCTCTCCCCCAAACATTTCTGGATTTAGCTGATTTAAAACAATTCCATGATTTGCGATCAAACGCTCAATTAGAGCAATAAATAATTTTTCCTTGTCCTGAAAATAGCTGTAAACAGTGGTTTT
>JBARZF010000513.1:0-8887 GCA_049649675.1 Rivularia sp. (in: cyanobacteria)
CAGCCCAGCTAAAGTTTTGGGGTAAGAATGCTAATAATACTGCTAAATGAAGTATGACAGTGAAAATAATTACCTTCAATCGAGGAGAAGGTGGATTTAATTGCGGTAAAGAAGCTTGAGATAAATTGCTAGTCATGAATATTTTTTGTCCTACTCCTATTTAAATAAAGATAATTTTTCGCTATACTTAGTGCCGCGTTCCGTTCATATTTAAGTTCATATTTAAATATGTTCGTACTTACCCCCTGTATCGGCGTATTGGTAATATCGGGCTTTTCACCATCTGAGCAGGTGGTTTTGTCAGACTTAAATCCGAGAATTGAAGATTTTAAATTACCGATATATATTTTTACTTTTTTACTATTGTAGTTGTCGATACACTTTTTTTTCTATTGCGGCACATACCATAACAATTTAAGGTTTATTAGGTCAAGAAAACCTCCATTTAAAATCCTTTGTTTTTCCTAAGTCCATCAATCGATAATTGATATGAGGAATTTTTTAATTACTGCGACCTAACTTATTGTATAGTTGGCAATCAGGCTGCAAATGAGTAATGATTAAAACAAAAACTGCATCAATACGCGAGAAAAAATATATATCAAAAAATATATCAATTGCTGCTACTTTATTATTGATGGATTTGTTCCCAAAGATGTTTCCTTTAATTTAATATTGCAGTTAGGAACTACTCAACTTTCGATCTTATATCTATGTATCTCAGTTTCTCAGTATTTAAACGGTTTTTTTAATCATCTGAGTTTGAGCCTTTTGTATTGTCCGATTAAGTTAAAATTTAATTCATAGGATACAAACGGCTATAAAATTTTACCGGGCAAGAGCTAATAAATACATAGGTCACATTTATTTTTTCGAGTATTACAAATTTGCCCACCCACAAAATATATATTTATGTGTAAGCATAAGATTTATATATATCAGAAAAGCAAACAATAAATTGTTTGAGATATTTCAGTAATTAAACCTATCCTAAAATATAAATCTGTTGTAATCAACACTTCTATTTTTTCAGTGTAAACAATATACAACTAAATAAACAAGAACATAAAAGTGTCATAAGGCACTCGACATTTGGGAAAAATCGGATAAAACTATGGAATAAAAGTGACATTTGTGCGATTGAAAACTAAAATGCCTAACATAACGATTTTTCGTAGATTTTTGGTTGGTTTTGCCATAAGTTCTTGCTTAATTACTGAGAACTTTGTAAATTTCTAATAAGATTGTCGGCAAGTCTCCGAGGATGATACGCTAACTTTCTGTCGTAATTGCTCATATAGTTAATTACTTATTAGGGAGTATCGTGATGGAAATAGCTCCAATGCTCAGGAGCCAAACCGTTCAAAATCAAGTGCGCGAAGTCGGTGTTAATCCAAATTATTGGTATCCCGCAACTTGGGCTTCGGGGCTAAAACCAGGTCAAGTATTGCCGGTAGTAATCTGGAATTCGGCCATCGCACTTTACCGTTCGCAGGATGGTCAAGTTCACGCTATGGAAGATGCCTGTCCGCATAAAGGTATAGCTTTACATAAAGGTAAAGTAGCTGGAGAAAACCTTACCTGTCCTTATCACGGTTGGGAGTTTAACGGTGATGGGGTATGTACCAACATTCCTTATTTTCCTAAAGACCAAAAATTGCCCTGTGCAAAAGCACGTAGCTATGCGGTGCGGGAAAAATTTAATTTGATCTGGATTTTTCCAGGAGCTATTGAAGATTCAGAAACAGTCGAATTTCCTTCAATTCCAGAATATGATGACCCAAACTGGCTGGCTATTCCCATACCGGGAGAGTTTAAAGCTCATTTCTCCATCTGTAATGAAAACACGATGGACGTGTTCCACGGCTATTTACATGAAAACTTGCAGGGCTGGTTCGATCCAGAACTAATAAGTTTGAAAGCCTCCGATGCATCGGTATTTGCTCAATATCGGGTATCTTATCAAGGTTGGATGACCAAATTTTTCGGATTCAGCGAACAAGGGAACGAAGTTACAACTCGTACTGTCACAATTAAATATAACTATCCTCATTACCATAGTTCTTTGGAAGGAATGTCTTCCCTTTATTTAATGCGTCAACCAGTGGGGGCACAATTAACAAAATCTTTTTCCCTATTGTTTATAAAAATTCGCCTTCCTCAATGGTTTGTAAAACCGTTGCAAAAACCGATAACAAAAATCATTTGGCGGTTTATCTTGAAAAGTTTTCTCGATCAAGACACCGAGATGATTGAAAGCGAACAACAAACCTACCTAGCTAATCCCCAAAGACGTTATGTAGAAATTAATCCAGCAATCATTGCCCTACAACAGGTAATTGTGGGTCAATATGAAAAATTTGTGCAACAATCTAAAAAACTATCCAATGGCAATAATGGTAATTACGCATCTGCGAATAATCAAATCAAATCAAATTTAACTTCCACTTAGGAAGGTGGCATTCCATCTGATATAACAGATTGGTTAATTGTACAAAGTAAAAAAGTAAATTTTCAACTGCAAACATATATTAAAAGCCCATAGGCAAATATTAGGTGAGAGGAGTTATTTGTGGAAGTTGTTGAAGAGTATATGCAGGGCCTCTATCAAAGTGGTCTCTACCCAGATAAGTTAATTTGTCATGAAAAACATGGAAATGTAGTCGAAGTTGAAGATCCTGCCAATGGCAAGCGATATAAACTTTTGACATTCTGTACTAACGATGTATTAGGGTTGGTTCAGTCAGAAGAAGTAAGACAAGCGGCGATCGATGCAATTTTGCGATACGGTACTTCTAATAGTTCCTGCTCTGTATTGAGCGGCAGAATTGAGTTGCATCGTCAGTTGGAACAAGAAATTTCAGCGTTTAAACATTTGCCCCATACTCATCTATTCCTCAATGCTTGGATGGCAATGCAAGCATTAATAGATGGTTTTTGCCACTTAGCGATTAATCTTCCTGGCTTTCGGAACACCAGAGAAACCTTAATTTTGACTGATGTTCTCAACCACGGCTGCATACTTTCGGCCGTTACCAATGCCAGCAATCGTTCTGGAAAGATGTTTAGTCATAGTCCTGAAGTTCGCGTCAAAGCTTATCGTCACTGCGACGTAAACGACTTAGCGCGAAAATTACGACGCTACGCCAAGCCAAACGACCGTATTTTGGTAGTTTCCGATGCAGTGTTCTCAATGGATGGCGATATTGCCCCATTACCAGAGATGCTGGACGTTTTAGAAAACTATCCCGGCAGCGTCATAGTTATGGATGAAGCTCATGCCAGCGGTGCGATCGGTGCTAAAGGCGGCGGTATATACGACCATTTTGGAATTACCCCCCAGCAAGTACTCGATCGGGGAATGGTGCCATTAATTATGACCACCTTCTCTAAATTTGCAGCTTCCGCAGGTGCAGCAATTAGTTCTCATATGCCAGAAATGATTGATTTGTTGGACGTTTCGCCAACCTCAATCGGTACAATTTCTCTTCCACCTCCGACAACAGCAGCAGCATTAGAAAGTATTCGTCAGGTAAGACAAAATCCTGAATTAGTCGAAACTTTGCAAGCTAATACACGTTACTTGCGATCGCGTTTAATCGAACATGATTTTGCTGCAATTGGCGAAACCAACGTCATACCCGTGCTAATGCCACCCGAACTAAATCCCAAACAGTTCACCCGTCATTTGATGGAACACCACGGTATTTGGGTATCTGCGATTTGGTTTATTGCTAAACCTCGCTTAAGAATTACCGCAAACGCGCTTCACACTAAAGAAGATATGGATCAATTGGTTGAAGCAATGGTACAAACACGAGAGCTTTTATATAAGCCAGCGACTGTTGTTAGTGCTTAGGTAATTAAAGGATAAGGAAAAGTGGGTAGTTACTGTTTCTCAGCCTCCGGGCTGGGAAACTATTTAAAATTAGTGGTTACTGGTTACTGGTTCCCAGCCCGGAGGCTGGGAACCGATTTATTTCAGGCTCTGCCTAGGCTGTTGACTTTGTGGCTTTTTAGGGAGTAAAAAATCATGCAAAAAACCTGTTCGCATTTAATATAAAGCCCTCACCCCTTCCCCTCTCCCAAGCTTGGGAGAGGGATGGTATGAACGAAAAGCGCATTAATTTGGTCAAAGTCAACAGCCTAGGCGGAGTCTCTTATTAGTCTTCTGGAGGCGGATCCTCTTGATATTGATTCCCAGCCGGAGACTGGGAACTAGATTTATTGACTGGGAACCAGATTTAAATTCATGCGTGCAAATCATTAAAATAACCCAATAAAGATATCATAATTAAAAATAACGCTGTAACTTTTTTACATTAAACCTAAAACTTTATTAGTGAATATGGTTACTCAAACCCAAAATTTTCAGATATCGCCTGTAACAACAGACGCACAAAAGGAAATGTTCCTGGATGTGCCTTTTAAAGTATATAAAAATAATCCTAATTGGGTTCCACCTATCCGCAGCAGCATTGCCAAACAATTAGCAGTAGAAAATAATCCTTTTCTGGAATATGGAGAATTTCAACAGTTTATTGCCGTTTCTCAACAAAATGGCGAACCTTTAGGGCGAATTGTCGCTATTATCAATCGGCGATTAATTGAAAGCGAAGGTAAAAATGTCGGTCTTTTTGGTTATTTTGAATGTGTAGAAGACTTTGAGGTTGCAAATAGCCTATTAGAAACTGCTTCCGAGTGGTTGCGCGATAAAGGGATGAATTTTGTTAGGGGACCAATTAATTTATCTACTCATAATAGTTGTCTGTTTTTAGTAGATAGTTTTGAAGAACCACCAATGATGATGACACCTTATAATCCGCCTTATTATCCTGAATTTATGGAAAAGGCTGGTTATGACAAAGGAAATGATGCTTATGCTTACGATTTTCCTTTGGATCTAATTTTAGAACCCAAATTTGAAAAAGGCTATCGCATTGCTTGTAAATCTGGGATTAATTTTCGCCCTCTCCGCACAAAAGGCGAAGGTTTTGAACAAGATTGTCGCAGTCTCTATGAATTGTTTAATACCGCTTTTGCTAATAACTATAGCTCTACTCCTCGTGCCGAAGAAGAATTTATGGAGGAGGCAAAGGAATTACAATCCTTAGTAGATCCAGATGTATTTCCCATTGCCGAAGATAATGGTAAAATGGTAGGCTGCTGGATGGGTTTACCCGACTACAATATTGCTCTTAAACACGTTAACGGTAAACTCAATTGGCTGGGAATTATTAAATTTCTTTGGTACCGCCGTCAAATTGACCAAGGAAGAGTAATTGTGATTTGTAGTTTGCCAGAGTATCGTCGTAAAATGGTACCTTTAGGCTTGATTTATTTGGGAATGCAGGGAGGAATAAAAAAAGGGAAGCCTTACAAAAGAGCCGAACTTTCTTTTGTTTGGGAAGACAATTCACCCTCTCGAAAATTAGTTGAAGCCGCAGGCGGCAAAATCTACAAGACTTACCGAATTTACGAGAAAGCACTATGAAAGCCTTAGTTACAGGTGCCAATGGTTTTACGGGTTCGCACTTAGTAAAAGCGCTACAGCAGCGTGGCGATTCGGTTGTTGGACTAGTGCGAAAATCCAGCGATTTAACAAGATTAGAAGATACAGAAATACAGTTAGTTACGGGAGACATTACTGATCGCAACGCCTTACGTCAAGCGATGCAGGATGTTGACACGGTATTTCATACAGCAGCTTTTGTCGAGCTAGGTTTAGTCGATGCTGCAAAAATGGAACGGGTAAACGTTGAAGGAACTCAAGCCGTTTTAGAAGTTGCCAAGGAAATGGAAATTTTAAAAATGGTTTATTGCAGCACAATCGGCATTTATGGTGATACTAAAGGGGAAGTAATTGATGAAACTTTTGAAAGAACTCAAGAAAACTTCTCCTCTGCTTATGACAGCACCAAATACGAAGCACAGCAGCTAGTTGACAACTACGCCGTCATTGGTTTTCCTGTAGTAAGCGTTATGCCATCAGGGATATTTGGCCCAGATGACCCCCATTTTGGCCCCATATTTAAACTATTTTTGCAAGGTAAATTAAAACTCTGGGTAGCTGGCGATCGCATGACGGGGATAGTTCATGTGGACGATCTTGTAAATGCGATGATATTGGCAGCAGAAAAAGGCGAACGAGGAGAACATTACATAATATCTGCTGGCGAAATACCTTCCCGCGAAATGTTTGAAATCATCAGCGAACAAACCGGCATTTCCACACCTACGGAAGTTCCACAACCAATAGTTAGAATTGCGGGTAATATTCTTAACCCAATAGGAAGTTTATTCTCATGGAATCCACCAATAGGTAAAGAGCGACTACATTACCTATACGACCGCTGCGTGCGAGTTGATGCCAAAAAAGCCCGTGAAAAATTAGGTTGGCAACCCCGTTCGGTATCCCAGACATTACAAGAAATTGCTACACATTTGCAATCGGAAACTTGAGGATGAATAATATCTTGGTTCGTAGTTGCGCTGTCTTCGCATCTAACCGGAGACGAGTCACCGCGCTACTACGAACCCGATTAAAATAGTAATTTTATGTGAACCTATCTGCTAACTGGTAACTGATAACTGGTAACTGTTAACTGCTCAAATGCAACCTATTTAGACTTTCTTACGTCTCATTAAAGTGTCTCAACAAAGTAGTGTTGTACGCAATTATCATGTCGATAAGTTGTTACGATAAATTACGAGACAGATATTTCTTTAAAAGCTTATATGAATCCAGTGTTATTTAGTACTTCAACAGCAATAATTTGTTTCCTAATTGCCTTCGTACTGGCGAGTTTGGTGGAATACTGGCTGCATCGTTTGATGCACGTTAATCGTAAAATTGGTGAACGTCATCGCGATCATCATCGTCGCAACGAAGGGCAAGGTGTAGTCTGGGAATTCCGCGATTATGTAGTTGGTAGCTTAGTTGTCTTGCCGGTGATGTTTTTCTTTTCTTGGAGTGCTGGTTTGGGTTGGTTGCTCGGAAGTTTGAGCTATGCAGCTTTTTCAGCTTATGCTCATCAATTGCAGCATGAAAATCCTACCAAATGTTTCTGGATGAAAATGCCAGTACATTACGTACATCATAAATACGGGATGTGGGAGCATAACTTCGGTTTAGCTGTAGACTGGTGGGACCATGTTTTCGGTACTTACAAACCCGTTGAAGAATGGATGGGTGAAAAAGAAATTGCGCTATCCGAACGCGGTTATTTACAGTTGAAGTGGTGGTAGAGCATTTGCGCGGATGGTAAGGTGTTGAAAAATAAATTGAAAAAATAATCGCTGAATCCCATATTGGATAAGGCTTTGAAGCATTATTTCACCTACAACCATCCGCGCACCTTACCTGGACTGGATTTCAGCGATTTTGCCCCTTCTCTATTTTGTTTTCCCATGCTATTATTAGGTCATCCGCGCAACCGAACCTTGAAAACCATATATTTAAAGGCTTTCAGATGCCCGCAGTTGAAATCACCTCTAATCCCTATTAGGGATTGAAACCGCAACTTCCTATAAAGAATACCCTCCCCCTCGTGAAAGTTGAAATCACCTCTAATCCCTATTAGGGATTGAAACAGTAGAATTAGATATTTGTAAACAGTATGTAGAAGTTGAAATCACCTCTAATCCCTATTAGGGATTGAAACAAGATTTAAACGAAGCCCAAAAAAAGTTAGTTCAAATGTTGAAATCACCTCTAATCCCTATTAGGGATTGAAACACAGGAATTAAAAACGGTCGAATATGCCCAAAAGTAGGTTGAAATCACCTCTAATCCCTATTAGGGATTGAAACATTAGGCGTGTTTGGGGGGCTACGAACGGCGGTAAGTTGAAATCACCTCTAATCCCTATTAGGGATTGAAACTGGAGCAATATAGACAAATAAAGATTAACCAGTAGTTGAAATCACCTCTAATCCCTATTAGGGATTGAAACTTTTCAAATCTTGCAGCAGAGCGATCGCACTCTCGTGGTTGAAATCACCTCTAATCCCTATTAGGGATTGAAACGGATTAGCACCAACTGAATATCAAGATTACCAATCAGGTTGAAATCACCTCTAATCCCTATTAGGGATTGAAACAATTGTATATGCACTGTACAATGCATACGCGATATGTTGAAATCACCTCTAATCCCTATTAGGGATTGAAACCATTAAATATTTTGAGGGGGAAGCATCCGACTAAGTTGAAATCACCTCTAATCCCTATTAGGGATTGAAACCAAAGAAACTGGTAAGAGCGGCTCTACAGCCACCAGCGACTGGGAAAATGGTTGAAATCACCTCTAATCCCTATTAGGGATTGAAACGCTTCAATAATTTCTAACGGTGCTTGCGTCACCTGCGTTGAAATCACCTCTAATCCCTATTAGGGATTGAAACTCAGTCTTAGTTGTTTGAACAGAAGCGACTACTAGTTGAAATCACCTCTAATCCCTATTAGGGATTGAAACTCCGAGTTCTTATCAAAACAAAATGTTTCTGAAAGTTGAAATCACCTCTAATCCCTATTAGGGATTGAAACAGGTTATTTATGGGGGGATGGAGGAGTATCTATGTTGAAATCACCTCTAATCCCTATTAGGGATTGAAACAAGCAAGCTTTTGCTACAACTTGATATGGGTGAATGTTGAAATCACCTCTAATCCCTATTAGGGATTGAAACGTGATGAGCAACAGCACCTCCAGTTAAAGTTAAGTTGTTGAAATCACCTCTAATCCCTATTAGGGATTGAAACAGAAGCTTTGATTGTACCAAAGGTTGTTAAACTTGTTGAAATCACCTCTAATCCCTATTAGGGATTGAAACCTGAAGGAAGAAGACATTTAGCTAAAAGAGATGCGTTGAAATCACCTCTAATC
>JBARZF010000514.1:0-2457 GCA_049649675.1 Rivularia sp. (in: cyanobacteria)
CGAAACTGACATTTGATGAATCGGAATATTAAAAATTTGCAATTCACCAAAGACTGCAAATACCGTTAATGGTAATGCTGTTCCAACAATAAAAGAAGAGCGCCAACCCATCCCCACAAAAGTAACAGCGACTACAAGGAAAGCACTAAATAATAAATTAGATATCAGATTATCTAAACGTGTTTCTACGTAACTACTTTGGTCAAAAATAACATCTAATTTTATTCCATTTGGAACACGCTGACGAAAATCTTCTAATCGTTCGCGAATTTCTTTAGCCCATAAATCGATCCGATTCCCGGATTGCATCAGCACTCCCAAGGCTACAGCAGGCTTACCACCAATCAAAGCTAAGTCTGTGACAGGTTCTCTGATACCTCTATTAACTTGTGCAATATCTCCCAAACGAGTAAACTGTCCGCTTGCAGTCGAAGAAATCGGAATTTTACGAATTCGTTCCGTTGAATCAAGTTCGCCTTCTACCTCAATGGCTACAGTATTATTAGGGCTGCGAAGTTGTCCCGCGCTTGTTTTGGCATCGCTTTGTAATATTTGTTGCGATAATTGACGAACGTTTAAACCTACCGCAGCTAAATCCGATGGATCGATTTCAACAGTGATTTCCTCCGAAGGAAAACCAAAGGTATCAACTTTTTCAGTTCCCCCTACCCCTCGAAGTTGCACATCAAGTTCTTGAGCAAAGCGCCGTAAAATTGCATAATTAGGTTCGTTTTCCCCTTCCCAAACCAAAGTTGGAATTACAGCATAAGCTCGCGTCTCTGCTTCATCTAAATCTGGTTCCAATACTCCAGGTGGAAATTGTGGAGCTGCATCTGCCAACTTATCCCGCACCCTCGTCCAAATAGGTTGACCATTACTTATAGTTTGTTTTAATTCAATCGAAATTGTAGATAAACCAATACGAGAATCCGATGTGATGGTATCAATTTCCTTAATCTCAGACATTTCCGATTCGATAACTTCCGTTACCAGTGCTTCCACACGTTCGGCACTAGCTCCCGGAAACACCGTAGTAATTACAGCAGTTCGTGCTGTTTGTGTTGGATCTTCTTGACGCGGTAAAGATTGAAAAGCTGAAAATCCCCAAAATATTATCAATATAAAACTCAGAATTAGAAGACGAGTATTGCGAAAAAAAGGAAGAACCATGTCGATTTTGGATTTTAGATTTTGGATTTTGGATTAAAAGTTAGATTGTAGGGTGTGTTACGGCACGAACTAATTTGATTCAAAGGTTATCCCGTTTAATAATGCCGTAACGCACCATTGTGTATTAAGAAAATTCGATTTTAGATTTTGGATTAAAAGTTAGGATTTAAAAGTTAATTTGTAGGGTGTGTTACGGCACGAACTAATTTGATTCAAAGGTTATCCCGTTGATAATGCCGTAACGCACCATTGTGTATTAAGAAAATTGTGAATTACGTTTTGATTAAAAGAGTTAAAAATTAATTTTTCTACCCCCTCTCCCCCCTCTACCCCCTCTTCCCCCTCTCTCCTTCACTCCCCAATCGGACGCACAATCTGACCGGGAACTAAACGATGAACACCATTCGCAACAATTCTGTCTCCAGGTTGCAAAGTTCCTCGTACTAAAACTCTGTCGCTTTCTTGATGTAATACCTCTACGGTTCGTTGTTCGAGTACAAATGCATTTCTTCCTACTCCCTGCTCCCTGCTCCCTGCTCCCTTTACATTAGAGATACTTGGATTATCTGCTTTCGGTTGTGTTAAAACATAACTTGTCCACAGTCCACGCAATCCCTGAGTTAAAGCTTTATTGGGTAACCAAAATCCTTCTGTGGGAATTGTATCTGTAAGTTTTAATCGGACTGTTTGACCGGGATTAATTTGAGATATTAACGAAGATTCTAATTTCAATACGACTACTTGAGTCCGGGTGCTGGGATTAACTACTGGTAAAATTGAAGCGATTCGTGCCGAGTAAGTCTGGTTATTAATCTCTACTTTCTGATTGCTACCAACTCGCAATTTATTTACAACTGTAGCTGGTATCCCAATTCTGGCTTCTGGGCTAGTATTTTCTACCAAACTCACCACTGCTTGACCTGCATTAACTACCGTTCCTTCATCAATTTGACGAGCAGAAACAATACCTGCAAATGGCGCTTTGATTGTACTTTTGGCTATTGTAATCTGTAAGTCTGATATACTCGCTTCTAACTGTTTTACAGCTGCTCGCTGTGCGGCTACTTGCTCTGTACGAGTTCCGGCTAAAAGTTCATCTAAATTACTTTGTGCTTGCTGCAAACGAGCAACTAAGGAATTCTCTCCAAAAGCAATTTCATCAAGTTGTTCTCGCGCGATCGCTCCTTCACCATAGAGATACTTTCGTCTCTTAAGCTTGGCTTTCTGCAACTCCAATTGCTGTTTTGCGTCCTCAACTGCTGCACGGGCTGCTGCAATATCTTGCTG
>JBARZF010000515.1:0-2414 GCA_049649675.1 Rivularia sp. (in: cyanobacteria)
TTGCCATCAATTGCTGCGTAGCCGTGGTATCTTGCCAATTTAGTCCGTAACGTTGCGCTAATTCCTGCACCTGTTCCAAGTTGAAATGTGGAAGTGCGATCGCTAATCCAACGTTAAAAGGAGATTGATTAATGTGGAGCGGGACGTAGCTTTCGGTAGTATGAACCACAATTAACCGCATTTTCTGCCAAATTTCCACCTGTTGCGCTACTTCATGCCAAAATCTCAGCATTGGTAGAAAGTCGCGGGCAATTGTGGGATATTCAAAAATTCGATTGACTTCATTTAATGCTAAAACTATCGGGGAATTAATTTGATTAAGTAGATATGCTTCAAAATAGATTTTACAGCTAACTTTACTTCCCATATCTTCATCCCAATAATCATCGAGTTTGGGAGTCAGATTCAATTGTCTGCTGACATTGGCACAAAACCAGCGCAGAAATTTATTAAGGGAACTAAAAATTACATTATCAGCTTCTTGAAAGTCTATATAAACGGTTTTGTAATTGGTAGTTTTGCTATGAGCAATAATCCGATAGAGCAAAGAACTTTTCCCCATTTTTTTCGGGGCTTTGATCCTAATTACGCATCCGGGTTTATGAATTTCTTTTGTAGCTAGTTCTTCAACCGGGGGACGTTTAATATATAAAGGAGAATTTAAAGGAACCGGACCGTTAGGAAATTTTATATAATTTTTTATATAATCTAAAGGCGCTGTATTCTGCAACAGCAAATTTTGTTCTAAAGTATCGTTACAAGAACTCGATTTTAAAAAAGTATTTTCTAAATTATCTTCTATTCTTGTCTGCTCGAATAACTGCAATGATTCGATTTTATTGCTTTTATCCGTAAGAGTTGGCTGATAATCCTTGAAAACTATTTGAAGATTCTTTTTGCTGACTTTCTCTCCCAATATCTCAGAAAGATTATGCCATAGCCTGGAGCCAACTTCCTTAAAGTAATTGCTATTATAGCTAGAACCCTCCACCATTTCCGTATACCCTTTGCCCTCCCAGGATTGACGAAATATCAAACGTTCTATGGGAGAAAGTTGGCGAGACAGCACCTGTGATTCTACAATTTCCAATGCTTCATCAGCAGTCATATAACAACTTTGAATATTATTACCCTTTGATTTTATTTTAAGTCCTTTTCGATACTTTATTAGACCAACATCACATTTTTTACCAAAAACCTTATTATTAGCAAGACTTTTAATAAACAAGCGAAACAAAAATTCGCAATCAAAACTAAACTTGACTTTATTCGATGGATATCAAAAGCTTAAAAACATAATTTAATATATTACTTTTCATACTTTTCATACTTTTCATACTTTTTGAGATACAACTAACTATATAGATGGCTTTTCTAGCTAAATTTATTTGCAATAACCCAAATAGCAACCGATAATAGCAAGAATGCTGCTCGAACGCGATCGTATTCATTTAGTAGAATTGACATAACTTGTAAGTTTAGTCATAAAAGTAACTTTCGGTAGTTAAATATTTTATAATTTGATATTTCAGACTTGAGGGGAAAGAATAAAACAGTGAATTTATCTTGCAAATACATCAAACAACTAAGTTATTACAGCGGTTTATTCTTGTTATTCCCTTGTTTATCTGTAAATGCTCAATTGATTCCCGATAATATGGGAAAAGACAACTCTACAGTCAATCCTTCTATAGAAAGAGATTTGATTGAAGGAGGAGCAATTCGCGATCGCAATCTTTTTCACAGTTTCAAGGAATTTAACGTAAACCTGAATCAAAAAGTTTATTTCAGCAACCCCGACAATATTACAAATATCCTTACCAGGGTAACGGGAAGCAATGCATCAAAGATTTTCGGTACTTTGGGAGTTAACGGAAATGCAAATCTATTTTTAATCAATCCCAACGGAATTGTATTTGGTGAGAATGCTTTTTTAGATATTAAAGGTTCTTTTCTAGCTTCCACTGGTAACGATATTATTTTTGATAATTATAATTTCAATACAATAAACCCTGAAGCTCCACCGTTATTAACAATAAACGTTCCTTTGGGTATACAATTTGGTTCAAATCCTGGAAAAATAGAAGTACAAGGAAAAGGCCATAATCTAACTACGGCTCCTCCTTTTTCATTGCAGTTAGAAAGAAGCGACCGCACTACTGGTTTGCGGTTAAATCCAGGAAATACTTTTGCGTTAATTGGTGGTGATATTAGTTTAAATGGTGGTGTTTTAACTGCTGAATCTGGAAAAATTGAATTAGCTGCGGTTTTTCAAGGTGTTGTTGGCATCAATAATAATATCCGAGGTTGGGAATTTGATTATTCCGGAGTTGAAAACTTTGGTGATATCCAATTAACTGAAAAATCCTTAGCTGATGTTTCCGGTGTCGGAAGTGGTTTTGTGGAGGTAAGAG
>JBARZF010000516.1:0-1683 GCA_049649675.1 Rivularia sp. (in: cyanobacteria)
ATGATGGAACGTTGGCGAGATGACACCACCGAACTTAGAGATATGGGAATACGCTGGCTGGCAATTTCCTTTGATGTCATGTCCACAATCAAAAACGGTTTGCGCGGTGCCGAACGGATTTCGGAATTAGTACAGTCGATGAAATCATACTCTCATTTAGATCGTGGCGCTCAACAGTGGGTAAATATTCATCAAGGTTTAGAAGATACGATAAAACTACTTACTTTTAAGCTCAAACAAGGCGTTGAAATTCGCCGTTGCTATGGAGAAAACCTTCCCGAAATACTTGCTTACGGTAGCGAACTAAATCAAATTTGGACAAACTTAATCGATAATGCCATTGATGCAATGAATGAAAAAGGCATTTTAGAAATCTCTACCTCTCATTTTAAAGAATCTTTAAAAGTCGAAATTACCGATTCTGGAACGGGAATTCCCGATGATGTACAATCGCGTATATTTGAACCATTCTTTACAACAAAAGGAGTAGGAAAAGGTACGGGATTGGGGTTAGATGTAGTTAGAAGAATTGTGGAAAACCGTCATCATGGAACTATATCCTTAGAATCAAAACCGGGAAAAACCACTTTTAAAATTTGTCTACCGATAGCTGGGTGTAGTAATAGCTAATGGGAAGAAGAGGTAGAAATAAAAAATATTTTCTGCTTGCGTTGGAATTATTTAATCACTTGAGTAAAAAAGACTCTGCGTTCCTCCGCGTTAACCTTCGCGCTCCTCTGCGTTAAAAAAAATATATCACTCCAAAACTAAGGGATTTGATATTACCCCTCACCCATAACTTTTCCACCCCCTCTTCCTCATGGCAATTCTCCTATCTTTCTACGCTTTCATAGCTATCGGTATCGCCGAAGGTGGCTTAGGCATACTCATTCCCTCAATCGGCGAAACTTACAATTTAACTTCAGCAAACATCACTTTACTTTTCCTCAGTCAAGTTACGGGTTATATTTTTGCTGCTTTAGCTAGCAGTATTTTAAGCAGTCGTATTGGATTAGCAAGGATGTTACTGTTAGCATCCATAAGCCTGACATTTGCTTTAATAATCTACGCTTTTAGTCCCTATTGGTGGCTGATGGTTGCTGCTGGGAGTTTACTTGGTTTGGGAATTGGCTTAATTGATGCGGGAATTAACAGCTATATTGCCAACCGAAATCAAGCGGATTTGATGGGATGGCTGCACGGATTTTATGGAATTGGGGCACTTTTAGGACCTGCGATCGCCACTACCTTATTAACGGTAAACTTACCTTGGCGCGGTGTTTATCTGGTTTTCGCTGCGGTTGTAGGATTAATGGTAGTTGGGATGCTATGGGCTGTTATATCTGATTTCAAACCTTTAACTAAGAGAATTAAAAAGTCGGGAAGTGCTTCAGCTAGTTTGGGTGAAGCTTTAAAAACACCTACAGTTTTGCTAGCTGGTTTATTGTTATTGGTTTATGTAGGAACAGAAGCATCTGTGGGTAACTGGGCTTATAGCGTTCAGCATATTAGTAGAAATACACCAACATTAATCGCAGGTTATAGCGTCAGTGCTTACTGGTTGGGATTAACTTTAGGACGTTTTATCAGCGGACGTTTTGTTAAATTGTGGGGTGCAAATCGCACTTTGAATTACAGTTTAATATTATTAAGTTTAAGTTTGATTGCTTGGTGGTTATTGCC
>JBARZF010000517.1:0-6859 GCA_049649675.1 Rivularia sp. (in: cyanobacteria)
TTACCAATTACCAATATTAAATTAAACATAAAAAAATGCGTATTGCTCGTAATATTACAGAAGTTGTTGGTCGGACTCCTTTAGTGCGACTCAATCGTATTCCTCAAGCAGAGGGCTGTGTGGCGAATATTGTGATGAAGTTGGAAAGTATGAATCCAGCCGCATCGGTAAAAGATCGAATTGGCACTAATATGATTAATGCCGCTGAAGCAGAAGGTTTGATTACTCCTGGGAAAACGCTTTTAGTAGAACCGACTTCTGGAAATACAGGAATAGCCTTAGCGATGGTAGCGGCGGCTAAAGGTTATCATTTGGTGTTGACAATGCCGGATACCATGAGTTCCGAACGAAGAGCAATGTTGCGAGCTTATGGGGCGGAATTACAATTAACGCCAGGAATTGAAGGCATGACTGGAGCAATTATGCAAGCGCAAAAAATTGTTGATACTACTCCGGGCGCGTATATGTTGCAACAGTTCCGTAACCCTGCAAATGCGAAAATACACAGAGATACTACTGCGGTCGAAATATGGCAGGATACTGATGGAAAGGTAGATATGATTGTTGCGGGAATAGGAACCGGCGGAACAATAACGGGTATCGCTGAAGTCATTAAGGCACGTAAACCCGATTTTAAAGCGATCGCCGTTGAACCGGCTTCGAGTCCCGTGTTGTCAGGGGGAAGACCGGGGCCTCACAAAATCCAAGGAATTGGAGCAGGATTTGTTCCTCAAATACTGAAAGTAGAATTAATTGACGAAGTAATTTCTGTTACCGATAGTGAGGCGATCGCATACGGGCGAAGATTGGCTAGAGAAGAGGGATTATTGTCGGGTATTTCAACGGGAGCGGCTTTATGTGCAGCAATCCGGGTTGCCAAGCGTAAGGAAAACGAAGGACGTTTAATTGTATTAATTCAGCCCAGCTTCGGAGAAAGATATTTAAGTACGCCGCTGTTCCAAGACTTGGAAGTTAAGTGGGTTAGTAGCATCAACTAACGATAAATTGAAGTAATGCCACAATCTAATCACTACCAAACTCTTAATATCGAGCAAAATGCAAGCCAAGCGGAGATAAAGCAAGCTTATCGCCGCTTGGTAAAGTTGTTTCATCCCGATGTAAATCAAGAAACAACTGATAGCGAACAAATTATTCGTATAAATGCTGCTTATGAAATTTTGAGCGATAGTCAAAGTCGTCAGTCTTATGACAGACAACTGCATTACAGCTTTGAGAAAAGAAATAGTAAAAGACAGCAACAGACTCAAACAGCGCAACAACAAGAGAAAAAGAGACGCAAGAGGAGACGAAATGCCGACGAGCAGGTTGAGGAATGGTTGCGCTTTGTCTATCAGCCAGTTAATCGCTTTGTATGCGGTGTTCTTGATTCATTAGACGAACAAATCGAAAAATTAGCAGCAGATCCATTTGACGATGAGTTATTAGAAGAGTTTGGAGATTATTTACAAAATTGTACAGAAGAGCTTAAGCAAGCACAAACTACTTTTCATTCTTTTCCTAATCCTCCTAGCTTTGCCAGGGCTGCGGCTCATCTTTACTACACTTTGAGTCAAATTAGTGATGGTTTAGGAGAGTTAAAATATTTTCCTCTCAATTTCGATGAAAGTTACTTGCACGCAGGACAAGAAATGTTTCGCATTGCGACTCAATTGTATTATGAAACACAAGATTCTATGGGTGCTTACAAATAAATAGCAGCTATTTTTTTATGGTGGATTGAATTTACGGATACAATAAGCAACATTTTTGCAAAATAAAAACAATTTATTTAGATGCTAATCTAAGTAAAAAATATTATTAAGATAGTATTCTTTAATTTTTAATAAAAAACTTGTTTTTCGCTACATATTAAAATATTATTTATTTTCTAAGAGTTATAGGATTATCGGTTGATTAAAAATAGAATTGCTTTAACTGTAGAAAAATATTCTTCAGGCTTGGATGGTTCGCAGTAACGAAAAGTAAATGGCTAGGATATCTATTTATTATTAAGATAATAGGAAATTAAACTAAAATTGTTTTAAGTGATGATATTACAGCTTTTTTTTACAAAAACTAATTATAAAATAGTGACAGCTAAGTAAATTTGAGAAAACGGGCATTTTGAAACAAGCGCAATTAAGTTATTTAACGCCCAGATAATGGAAATACAAAAAAGCCTGATTTTAATTGTTGATGATAGGATTGATAATCTCAAAATCTTATCTGATGTTATGGAAATGCACGGACATTGCGTCTCGGTTGCTAGTGATGGTGAAAGTGCTTTGAACCAACTAAAAACTATCTCTCCCGACTTAATTCTACTAGATATTATGATGCCGGGGATGGATGGATTTGAAACTTGTATGCGCTTGAAAGCAGATGAAAAAACAAAGGATATTCCAGTAATTTTCATGACGGCTCTTGCAGATACAGCAGATAAAATTAAAGGATTCAAAGTTGGGGCGGTAGACTATATTACTAAGCCATTTCAGCAGGAGGAAGTAGTTGCGCGAGTCAACGTACAGTTAAAATTACGAAATTTGAATCGTCAATTACAAATATCCCAATTCAAATTAATGCAAGCTGAGAAAATCTCATCTTTGGGGCAATTAGTTGCTGGTGTTGCCCATGAAGTAAAGAATCCTGTTGGCTTTATCGCCGGTAATTTAGAACATACAGCTAACTATACTCAAGACTTAATTAGTTTATTAAAACTTTATCAAAAATATTTACCAAATACACCAGAAGAAATTACAAATAAAATAGATGAAATAGATTTAGATTTTTTATTAG
The DNA here is from genome assembly GCA_049649675.1 of Rivularia sp. (in: cyanobacteria). Taxonomy (GTDB): domain Bacteria; phylum Cyanobacteriota; class Cyanobacteriia; order Cyanobacteriales; family Nostocaceae; genus Rivularia. The sequence continues at coordinate 2,797 of JBARZF010000517.1, forward strand.
AAGACTTACCAAAAATGATTGCTTCAATGAATCTGGGAATTGAGCGGATCGGCGACATTATGCAGTCGCTAGGTAAGTTTTCACGTAAAGACGCAACATATCGAAAAAACGCCGATATTCATCAAGGAATTGATACAACTTTGATGATTTTATGTCATCGATTAAAAGCTAACGAAATTCATCCCAAAATTGAAGTTATCAAAGAGTACGATGATTTACCTGAAATTGAATGCTTTCCGGGACAAATTAATCAAGTATTTATGAATTTGCTTGCAAATGCTATTGATGTATTTGAAGATAAAGCGAAAAATAAAGAATCTTTTATTCCTCAAATTCGTATTACCACACAATTAATCAATAATAATAGCGTAAAAATTATTATTGCTGATAATGGTTATGGAATGTCTGAGGAAGTGCGAAATAACTTATTTAATGCTTTTTTTACTACTAAACCAGAAGGAAAAGGTACTGGTTTAGGGCTTTCAATTAGCTATCAGATTATTACAGAAACTCATGGTGGAACTTTAGAATGTTTCTCTTCCGAAGGTGAAGGTACGGAGTTTGTAATTCAGATTCCGGTTAAAGTTGGCTGATGGGGAGATGGGGGAGATGGGGGAGATGGGGAGATGGGGAGACAAGGGGACAAGGGGAATTTTAACATGCAGACCTTTAACCTTTAACCTTTAACCTTGATTACTGCATAAACCTATCGCAGAATTAAAAGCAAATTTGTACAAAGTTAAACCGATCGAAAGTCCGAATAACTCCTGCGAAATTTACTGCGACAATCAAAAATCTAACTTAAGTATGGTGACACAAGATAAAGCTGTTTTAGCACGGTTGTAAATTACTCAGAAGAAAGGTTTTAACAGCCTTTCTTCATCATTTTTTGGACATCGAGGTTTAAAAAGTTTCTTATAAGTACTATTATTAGATTTTTTGCTTTAATTTTATCTGTAAAATAATAGCAAACCCAATACCCAATTTTATCCTCTTCTTGTGTTAAATAAAATACATTTTAATTCTCTACATAAATTTAAATTGTTGATTTGAAAACATATTGTGATTATTTAGACTTTTAACTTTGACATATTTTTTGAACTTCAAAGAAAAAGATTTTCAAATATATATCTTTAGACGTTAGTACTTGGTTAATTAAATTTTTATAATTAAAAAAAAATAACAGTCTATTTACTCATAATTGCAATATAGCTATAAGCTCTGCTGAACGCTTTCGGCGTTACGCCAAAGTATATATAAGCATTAATTATCTCCCAATCTGCTTCTAATCGAGGTCGATCGGGGTGCGAACTCTTTAATTGATCGATCGACGTTCGAAATTTATCTAAAACATTCATAGCGTTGCGATAGAAATACTCACTCACAATAATACGATTGTTTATCTCTAACTTCTTACCAATATTTACCTCCTCAACATTCCTGTACTCAAACTATGTCCTTACAAATGGATTCTCAACAGCCTTTAGTGAGCGCGATCGTGCCGGTTTACAATCGCTCAATGTATTTGAAACAAGCGATTCAAAGCGCTCTCAATCAAACTTATAAAAATATCGAAATTATTGTATCCGACGATTGCAGCCCAGAAAGTCCACAGGCGATAGTAGAATCTTTTAACGATCCAAGAATTCGATTTCGTCGGAATGAAACTAATTTGGGTGTAGCTGGCAATATCATTACTACTGTTAAAGAAGCACGAGGAAAATATATTGCCAGTTTGAACGATGACGATCTGTGGAATGAAACCTTTTTAGAAAAACTGGTTCCGCAGCTTGAGAATAATCAAGATTTGGTATTAGCTTTTTGCGACCACTACATAATAGATGATCGTAGTAATATTGACGAAACAGCCACAGAGGAATGCACTCAAGCCTGGAAGCGCAATCAATTAAAAGAAGGAGTTTATCAACCCTTTTATGAAATTGCATTGATCGATCAAGCCGTACCTAGCTCTGTCGCAGCAGTGATTCGGAAAGATGCCATTGATTGGGACACATTTCCCCCTCAAGCAGGACCTTTTTGGGATTTATATTTAACTTATATCGCTTGTCGCAATGGTGGTGGAGCTTATTATTGTCCAGAAAGGTTGAGTCAATATCGCGTCCATGCACTATCTGAAACCATGAATATTGGTGGTAAAAATACCAAAGCTAAAATCCGAGGTGCAAAGGCTACAATTTTCTGCTTTCGTCAATTCATGGAAGATCAAGCATTACAAGAATTTAAAAGTTACTTTCGCAAGCAATGGTTACACGCACACACCACTTTAGCTATTGCTTTATTGCGCGATGATAACACAACAGAAGCAAGACCTTTACTTTTAGATGCTTTGATTCAACAAAAATTTAATCCAAGAACGATCGCAGCATTCTTGATTAGTTTTATCCCCAAACCATTGGCACGTAAATTGTTAATTGGGAATGGGGCTTAGGAAAGTTAGGAGTTAGGAAATTTTAGATTTTAGATTTTGGATTTTGGATTAATATCCCTTTGTCTCCTTGTCTCCCCATCTCCCTATTACCCATTACCTATTACCCAACTTTCGCTACCACAGTCCGATGACGGGGGCTGCTTGGAGTAATTGTTGGAGTTTGGAATCCGGCATCAATTAAGGCTTGTTTGATGTCTAAGGTGAAATATTCATCCAAGCAGGGTTCGGTACTTTTGAGTAAAGTAAAAACGTAAGGTGGCATTTTTTGATAAATTTCTGACTGAGGATTCATGTCCATAATTGCTAAATGACCATTAGGACGTAATACTCGTTTTACTTCTGTAAATATTTTTCGAGTCGCGGATTGGGGTAATTCGTGACAGGTTAGGAAAATTGAAACCAAATCAAATGAATCATCTGCTAAACCTGTTGATTCTCCTGCTGCGTGAATCCAGTCAATATTTGCTTGATGCTGTTGCGAATTATGGTTGGCTACTGACAGGAAATAGGGAGATAAATCTAAACCCGTGATTTTGGCTTGGGGGTAAATTTCTTGTAGAGCAAAGGTACTTAAACCAACACCACAAGCTAAATCTAAAATATCTTGTGGTGTTGGAATTTCTGGTTTGATTACATTATGATAAGAAGCGCGTAATTTTGAGTCTCCTGTCTTATCACCAGCTTTATTAAAAAGTGTAGAGTGAACTGTTAAAGATGCAACTTCTAATTCTAAAGCAGGTTTCCAACCTAAATTCCCTTCTTCATAAGCGTGGAATGAATCAAGATAATAATCGGGATAAGAAACATTGGGATTTTCTACTTTCTTGATTTCACTTTCCCAATCAACGGTTTTCATTTCTTCTACTTGCTTTTTCCAAGGAACACCAATTCTTTCCGCACGCTTAATCATCATTTGACGGGCTTGATGCTTGGCTATTCCGTACAGTGGCTTGATTCCCAGCAATCCATTTATCAAGCGTGTAGATAACGGAATAGTATTTTTTGTAGCGATAACCATCAGTAATATTAGTAATTAATTTATTGACTTTGGAATTAGGAAAAAATTTGCCTGTAAGAATAATAAGCCGTCTCTGGGAATTTTGTTTTAATTTGAAAAGAATATTTAACAGAAGATGGGGATTGGGCATCGGGCATGGGATAAGGAGATGGGGAGAGAGGGAAGAGAGGGGGAGAGGGGGAAGAATAACTCATAACTCATAATTCCTCACTCCTAACTCCTAACTCCTAACTCCTAACTGCTAACTGTTCACTGCTCACTGCTCACTGCTCACTGTTTTTCTTTAGCGCTAATAACATTTCCATTTGGGTTAAGGAATTGTTGGGGCTGGTTGCGGTAACGCCGATTCCACGGATGGAGTTGAGGATAGCGGTTGCTTCTGGTGTTTGTGGGGAGAAACGAGTGACGAATGGTAGGGCTTTTTCCATATCTAGGTAGAAATAACCACCGTTTTCTTGTGGTAATGTTCCTGTTATTCCTTGGAAGCTTTGGCTGGCGTTAAGGGGTTTAAACTCTTTGTTAGTCAGGGTTTCAGCTATAGGGCCACCGAGGGCTAATAGTGCTGTATTGTCATCTAGCCAACCGTGAGCTAGTAA
>JBARZF010000518.1:0-7689 GCA_049649675.1 Rivularia sp. (in: cyanobacteria)
CTATCTCACTATCCCCCCCCAATCTCCCCCATCTCCCCATCTCCGCCTCTCCCCATCCCCCCATCCCCCCATCTCCCCATCCCCCCATCTCCCCCATCTACCCACACATTCCATGTTCCCCATCATCTACTCAGACGAATTCCTCGAACACCTTACTGGAAGAGGACATCCGGAAAAGCCGGAACGTTTAAGTGCTGTTGTTTCGGCTTTGAAAAAAGTTGCTTTTTCCGAGCAAATTGAATGGCGATCGCCTACTTCTATAAATGAAAATTCGCCGCTTGCTTTGATTGAGGAAATCCACTCACCGCGCTATATCCGCAAAGTACGAGATATTGCTGCGGATGGTGGCGGTTTTTTAGATACGGATACTTATGTTTCCCCACGCAGCTATGATGTGGCTTTATTGGCGGTGAATGCTTGGCTCGATGGGGTGGATATCGTTTTGGGAACTGGTAAACCCGCTTTTGTATTGGCACGCCCACCGGGGCACCATGCGGAAATTGATTATGGTATGGGGTTTTGTTTATTTTCTAATGCGGCAATTTCTGCTTTTCATGCTTTGAAAAAACCAGAAGTTAACCGCGTCGCGATTTTGGATTGGGATGTGCATCACGGTAACGGTACTCAAGCAATCGTAGAAAATAATCCCGAAATTGCTTACTGCTCGCTGCATCAATATCCCTGTTATCCGGGAACGGGTAAAACTTCAGAACGGGGTATTAATAATAACGTATTAAATTTACCCATACCTCCTAGTAGCGATATTAGTGCTTATCAACCGGCATTCGAGAAAGAAGTATTGCCTTTTTTATCCAATTTTCAGCCAGATTTATTGATAGTCAGCGCTGGTTACGATGCCAATCTCGACGATCCATTAGCGCGAATGAATTTGCAACCACAAGACTATGGTTTATTTACGCAATATTGCTTAAAAGTCACTCCAAAAATAGTATTCGGTTTAGAAGGTGGTTACGATTTACCAGCACTTTCGGAATCTGTCTTAGCAACCATTGAATCAGTTATCAGTGAACAGTGAACAGTTATCAGTTATCAGTTATCAGTTTTGTTTCTTGTTCCCAGTCTCCGACTGGGAATACATATCTTGAGGCTCTGCCTCTTAATATATATACCGTGAGGCAGAGCCTCATATCATTGATTCCTAGCCGGAGACTAGGAACCAGTTATTTGATAACTGCTAACTGCTAACTGCTAACTGCTAACTGCTCACTGCTCGCTGCTCACTGTTAACTGCTCGCTGCTAACCGTTTCTTCAAAAATTTCTAAGTCAAACCAAAATGTAGTTCCGATACCTACTTCACTGACTAAAAAGACTTTTGCATGATGTTTGTCTTCAAGAATGTTTCTGACGATTGATAATCCTAAACCAGTTCCTTCAAGGGTGTGAACTCTATTTTCTACGCGGAAAAAACGGTCGAAAATGGCTTGCTGATCTTCTTGAGGAATACCAATTCCTGTATCGCCAATTTCTACGCGCACGCGAGATATTGAGGTATTTAAAAGTGGCTGTGGTTGAAGTTCGTATGCCCGGAGTGCTACTTTTCCACCGGCTTTACTAAACTTGAGCGCATTACCAATTAAGTTTCCTAATACTTGCAGCAATAAGTCGTAATGTCCTCTTACTAAAGGCAAGTCTGAACCTATATCTTGAATTAATTCAATACCTTTATCTCTAGCATTTAGTTGATAAGTACGTAGAGTTTGTTCGATGGCTTGACTTAAATCAACTCCATCCATGCTGTAGCTACGTCCAGATTCTAATTTTGATAAATCTAATACATCGTTAACTAAACGAGCAAGTCTATCTGTTTCATTATTAACTGTTTGTAAAAACTCCTTTCGCTGTTCTATATCCAATTCTTCGCCGAATTCATGTAGGGTTTCAATAAAAGATTTGATATTAAATAAAGGCGTTCGCAATTCGTGGGAAACGTTGCTAATAAACTGACTTTTAGCTTCATTAAGTTCTACTTCGCGAGTAATATCTTGGATAGTTATGGCAATACCTTTAATACTTTCTCGCTGCTGGTTGACAACTGTAGTTAAAAGAATGCGAATAGTTCTTTTAATGGGTTCATTGATAGTAAGGCGGAACTCGGCGCGTTCTAAATCACCTGCCGTCATTCTGTGCAAATAACGGTTAATTTCTATCTGCATCTGTACGGGTAAATAGTTCAATACGCTATTACCAACTACCTCAGCTTCTTCCCAACCGAAAATTGCTTTTGCTGTCGGATTGGCTAATATTACCTGCATTTCGTTGTCAATCAACACCGCACCATCGGCGATAGTGGAAACTAAAGTTTCTAATTTAGCTTTTTCTGCTGTTAATTCCTCTATATTTTGTTCTTCATAACCCTCTAAGCGCTCGCCCATTTCATTAAAACTGGAAATTAACTCTTTGAGCTCTCCAGAAAATTCCAATTCGATTCGCTGCTTAAAATTCCCTGCCGCAATTTGCTTGACTCCTACCAACAACTCTTTTATCGGCTTGGTAATAGTTAAAGCATTAATTACTCCTCCCAAAATCACCATTACCCAAATCGAGATAAATACCGCAATTGTCACATCGCGGGTAAAATTCGTAGAGATAACAGCGGTTTGATTGGGATTAATACCAACCGCCAAAATGCCCAAATATTTACCATTCGCTTTCAAAGGAACAAAAACATCGGTAACTTCTCCATCCGGTGAATTATGGTGACGCACCATTGGCTTTTCCACATCAGCAGCATAATCTTCTGGAAGCTCAATTCTACGTTCAATAGTCAGCGAATTTTCTACTTCCGGTTCCCAGAAAGGAATACCAAAAAATATTTTTCCAGTTTCATCAGCATAAAGCATATAGCGCACGCTAGAAGTGGTGCTATAAAAGCGTTGAGAAAACTGTGCTATCTCGGTGTAATTATTCTCTGCCAAAAACGGAGAAACATTAGCAGCCAGCAGCAAACCCAAATCTCGCCCAAAACGAGTGTCATTTACACGTGCATCCTGCTGAATAGTATTTACCGCCCAAAACGTCAAACCGCTCATCACCAAAGATACAACCAAAGTGACAGCCGCCAACAGCCTTGTTTGAAGATTAAAATCTGACCACCAATGGGCGATCGCTTCTCTAATTGTTTTAAAAATAGCTAGCATCTCAAATACAAGTTGTTAATAGTTTTTATAAAGACAACCGTTCATAAAAATCTGGACAAAGTTACCCATGTCTAGACATTTACGTTTGTAATCTTAGTCCAAAGTCCTAAAACCACAGGGATAAACGGCAATCCCTCTACCCCATTCATAAAGTTTGGGATTACTTTTCTAGCTATATTGATGCTGCCGTTAATATCAGCATTTATAGTTTTACCAGATGAGGTTTTATATAAACCACGAGAACAGCGCTTACCACTAAAAACAGGTTTTTCTGTATTCGACGCTTTATAGATTGGCAATTTATCACCATCGATGGCACTAGCTTTACTCGTATAACTTTCCTCAGTTAAAACTACTTTTATCCCATGCAATTGCGCTTTATATTCTAATAAATGAATCAGTTTAGCATGAGGTATTTTGGTTAAATTTTGATTATTCTTTTTACCAATATTGATATCTTGTTTCCATTTCTGATTATTGCCAATAATTAGTTGACCAGCATCATTTAATTGACACCAGTCAATAACTCTACGGCTAACAGTATGGAGGTAGTTATCAATTCTGAATTCACGCTTACTATTTAAGTTTTTAATTTGCCTCCATGCTTCTAATGATTGTGCGCGAGCCAGTCGTTTATTGAAAAATTGGTTAATACTTTTTAACGGTCTACCATTTATCAACAACGGTTTAATACCGGGATGATTGGATGTTATAGCCATTAAATTGTTTAAACCCAAATCTACACCTGCAATATACTTACCATTCTTAAAAGGAGCGTTTTCCACACTGTAAACAACTTCAATCACGTAATGGTCAAGTTTGGGAACAATTCTTACTTGATTTACATTTTTAGCTTGAGTGGGAAACTCAATTTTGGTTTGAGAAAGCCTAATAACCCCCAAGGTTAAGGCAGGTTTTGATATTGCATCAACTGGATAAATTACGATATTTCTTCCAAAATCCTTATGTTTATATCTTGGAATTTTAGGTTTTCCAAGATATTTCTCAGGATGTTTTGACCAATCTTTTAAAGCTGCTACCCAACCTTTCCAAGTTTCTGAAACTTTACGAACTATCTGCTTACTTACTTTGCTTGGTAGATATCGGTAAGCATCTATAGTTTTAGTTTGATGATAAATATCAATTGAATTGTAATAGTTTTTGGTTTTAAAGAAGTATTGACGTTGAATGTAAGTAGCACAGTTGTAAAGGTGTTTGGATTGCAATGCTAAGTGGTCGCAATATGACCAAAACTTATGCTGTTTTCTAATAATGTGCTTTTCAACTAACTGCATTTGACTCGACCTCTCAAATGTTATACGTCCTATGTTTCCCGCTTACTAGTTTACTAATAAAAATCTACCAAGTTAATCTTACTCTAAAGCAATATTTGCTGTACAATACCCCTTGATCTTAAGACGGTATTTCTGGACAAATTGACTAGATATGTCTAACGAAGGGTAGAAAATAGGTAACAGTTATCAACCCCAACAACTAAAAGTTAACAGCTAAGTTGACAAAGAGGGAAGAAAGTTGGGAATTGGGGATGGGGAATGGGGGAGAGGGGAAGAGGGGGAAGGATAATTAATTTACTACTCATTACTCCCAACTCCTAACTCCCTACTCCCTACTGCTCACTGCTCACTGTTAACTGTTAACTGTTTCCCGATATCCCTTCGATAATACATCCCCTCGAAGTTGATTTTTTCAATACCACCGTATGCTAATCGTAATGCTCGATCAAAGTTTTCTCCGACTGCGGTTACGTTTAAAACCCTACCTCCATCTGTCATCAGTTCTTGATTTAACTTTGTTCCGGCGTGAAATACGGTAACTCCTGCGGCTTCGGCTTCGGCAATACCTGTAATAACTTTACCTTTTTCGTAAGTTCGGGGATATCCCCCAGAAGCAGCAACTACTGTGGCGGCGGCTCCTTGTTTCCATTGAATGGGCGGCATTTGCTCTAAACGCTGCTCGATGCAGGCAAGCATTAATTCTTCTAAAGGCGTTTCTAATAATGGTAATATTACTTGGGTTTCTGGGTCGCCAAAACGACAGTTAAATTCTAAAACTTTGAATTCACCTGTTGGAGTGACCATTAACCCGGCATAAAGTACGCCTCGATAATCAATTTTCTTTGCTTTTAAAGCATTTATAGTTCGATCTAAAACTTTTTGAACTCGTTCCATTAAATTTACGGTGGCGATAGGTGTTGGTGCATAGGCTCCCATTCCACCTGTATTCTCTCCCGTATCTCCTTCACCGATGCGTTTGTGATCTTGGGCTGGCAATAAAGGCCTAATTGTTAAACCATCCGTCAAAGCTAAAACGGATACTTCCTGCCCGGTTAAACATTCTTCAACGACTACAAATTCCCCAGCGCTACCAAATTGACCGTCAAAAATTGCTTCAACTGCCTCCACGGCTTGATTTAAGTCGGTTGCAACTGTAACGCCTTTACCGGCGGCCAAACCGTCAGCTTTGATAACAATCGGCACCCCATGCTCTTTGATATAGCTTTTTGCGGGTGCCGCTTTATTAAATACTGCACTATTAGCAGTGGGAATATTAGCTTCTTGCATGATACTTTTTGCCCATGCTTTGCTAGCTTCTATCTGCGCTCCCGCTTTGGTTGGGCCAAAAACTTTTAAACCAATTGAATGTAGATAATCGGTAATTCCCTTTGCCAAAGGTACTTCCGGCCCTATAACTACGAGGTTAATTCCTTCTTTTAAAGCAAAATTACCTATACCTTCAAAGTCATCAACCTTTAAAGAAGCATTTTCACAGTTATCCAAACTAGCCGTACCACCATTTCCCGGCACGCAGAAAACCTGCTCAACTTGGCTTGATTGAAGAAACTTCCAAGCCAGAGCGTGTTCTCTTCCTCCACTACCTACAACTAAAATTTTCACTTACTATCCTCGAATTCACCTTGATGACCTAAATGATGCGCTTTTTTTTTCACCAATTTTATCAGTGAACAGTGAGCAGTGAACAGTGAGCAGTTAGCAGTTAACAATGAGGAACTAATTTCTCCTTGTCTCCCCCTCTTCCCCTTCTTTCCTTTTTGTTGAAAAAACATCAGAATTTATACTGTATTTTTACCAGAAAAAAACTTTATATGTTCGTATATTTATGGATATAAAACTAATTTTTATTAGATATAAATACGGAACTTTTAAAAATATTTGTCTATCGGTTAGAATGTGCTGAAAAAAGTTTTAAAAGTAGTGGCAACTACCTGTGTATAGGGATTAACCTGTTGATATTGAGTTAAGAAAATATCTAAATATTTAGAGACATGACTAAAAATATCGTTACTGGCGCGGCAGGTTTTATAGGTTCGCATTTAGCAGAAACATTGTTAAAAAAAGGAGAAGAAGTAATTGGTATAGATGAATTCAACGACTATTACGATCCTTTCTTTAAAAATAAAAATGTTACATTCTTACAAAGCTATGACAAGTTTAAATTAATTGAAGCAGATATTCAGTTTTTAGACTGGAACTCTTTGTTACAAGATGTTGACGTAGTTTACCATCAGGCAGCGCAAGCAGGGGTAAGGGCAAGTTGGGGACAAGGTTTCCGTTTTTATACAGAGCGCAATATTAGTGCAACTCAAGCTTTGTTGGAAGCAGCAAAAGACGCAAAAAATTTAAAACGCTTGGTTTATGCTTCTACATCAAGCGTTTATGGTGATGCGGAAACTTTACCTACTTCTGAATTAGTTTGTCCAAAACCAGTTTCACCCTATGGAATTACTAAGTTAGCTGCGGAAAGATTGTGCGGGCTTTATCACAAAAACTTTGGCGTACCTTTCGTAGCCTTACGTTATTTTACAGTTTACGGGCCTCGTCAGCGTCCCGATATGGCTTTTCACAAATTTTATAAGGCTGTAATTGAAGATGAAGCGATTCCCGTTTACGGTGATGGATTGCAAACCAGAGATTTTACCTTTGTGAGTGATGCGGTTGCGGCGAATTTAGCTGCTGCTACTGTCGAAGATGCAGTTGGAGAGATATTTAATATTGGTGGTGGTAGTAGAGTTGTTTTAAAAGAAGTCTTGGAAACAATGGAAGAAATTGTTGGTAAACCCATCAAGAGAAACCATATTGAAAAAGCGATGGGAGATGCACGTCACACTGCTGCGGATGTGAGTAAAGCTAAGAAGATTTTGGGTTATCAGCCCTCTATTAGTTTGAGAGAAGGATTAACTAGAGAATGGGAATGGGTGAAAGGGATTTATTAAATTTAATTAAATTTAATTAAATTTATAAATAAATGTAGAGACGTTGCAGTGCAACGTCTCTTTGTATTTTGGGTTGTTATGACAATTCTGAGGACAAAAATTTTGCGTTATCCAGTAGATTAAGAAACGTAGCAGTGCTACGTCTCTACACAATAGACATCTGCGGGAAAACATTTATATGGTTTCAAACTTACATAAAAACCTAACCCCCTACCCCCCTTCCCAAAAGCGGGAAGGGGGAAATTAAGCCGGAACTCCTGGTAGGAGAGAGGTTTGGA
>JBARZF010000519.1:0-4679 GCA_049649675.1 Rivularia sp. (in: cyanobacteria)
ACTGCTGCTTCGACAAAATTCCAATCGCGACTGTGAACTATTTGAGTAGTAGGAAGAATATGGAAACGAAAATAATATTTTGTTGCAATCGTATTAGAACTGGTAAATTTACTTTTAATATAGTCGATAGGAAAAGGCATTGGTAAAGGCGATACTTTAAGCTTTTCCTGGAGGTTGTAATATTTGATCAGTTCTTCTGGTGTTTTTCTTGGTCGGAAAGGACGAATTAAATTAACTGGGTTTAAAGCAATATTTCCTTTCTCTGGATATATTAATACTGTAGAGTAACCTAAATTAGCCACCGCATTAGCTGCATTTGTAGATTGAACTAAATGAGCTTCTGGCTTGGGTATTTCGTCTTTAATAAAATAGATATAGTGTTTTTCTGATTTAGATTTTTTCATTGGATTTAATTAATTTTCAGGTAATAGGTTTCTTTTCAAGCCTTTATCCCATCTTCAAAATGCTTCAACTCATTGAGCAAATGCAAAGTAGATTGATACGCATTTGAAACTATTTCATCTTGTAATTGAACATTGTCTTCTTTTTGATTCACCAATGAACCTAACGAATCAATAATTGATTCAATACTGTTGCGAAAATTATCGGAAATATCTTTTAATTGTTTATCTGGAGAAACTTCGCTGTTACTTTCTCCTCCGACGGATACAAGTTGCCAGTTTTTTTGTAAAGTAAAAACATCGTCGAAAATATCAACAATATTCAATATTTTCCAAGCGGATTTATAAGATTCTTCTAATAATTCTTGCTTTTTTTGATTATCCTCTACACTGTTCTCAAGCAATAACTGTAGAAAACCAATTGTAGAATTTAAGCGCCTTCGCATTTCATAAGATATCCGTCCTAAACTTTGCTGACGACTACTATGATTTTTTTCTTGTTCGCCAAACTGCATTGAATAAAGACGTTTATAGTAGCCATCTTTATTTAAAAGTTCCTTATGGGTTCCGACTTCTACTACCTGCCCTTGATCTAAAACCGCTATTTGATCGGCTTTTTGCACGGTAGAAAGACGGTGAGCAATTACTAAAGTGGTTCTATCGCGGCTTAAATCATCGATGGCTTCTTGCACTAATCGTTCGGAAACAGTATCTAATGCCGAAGTAGCTTCATCGAGAATAAGAATATCTGGATTTTGTAATAAAGCCCTTGCGATCGCTAATCTTTGCCTTTGCCCTCCAGACAACATTACACCGCGATCGCCGATTATTGTCTCAAATCCGTGGGATAGTTTGGTGATAAATTCGTAAGCGTTGGCACGTTTGGCTGCGGAAATTACTTCCTCGTCGTTAGCTAATGGGGAACCATAAGCAATATTGTTTTTTACGGAATCGTTGAAAAGGAAGGTATCTTGAGAAACAATTCCCATTGCTTTTCGCACTGATGGTAAATTAAATTCTCGTAAATCGGTGCCGTCAACGGTAATTTTACCGGAATCGGGGTCGTAAAATCTTGGTAAAAGGTCAGCTAAAGTGGATTTCCCCGCACCCGAACCACCTACTAAAGCTAAGGTAGTACCGCGAGGTAAATATAAATCCACATCTTGAAGTATTAATTTGTCGTGATTTGGGTAACTGAAAGAAATAGAATTGAAATGTATTCCTTCTTTTAATTTAGTAAAGTTAATATCACCTTCACCCATAAAGGGTTTACTTGCTATGTCCAAAAACTCTGCAATCACAGCAACGCTAGGGGATGTATTTGCCAGGTTACTCCGTACCGTATTCAATTGAGAAATTAACGGCAGTAATCTTAATAAAGTGAATAAATATATTAGTAATTTTGTTGAAAATGAAGAAATTTGGTCATTAAAAATTAAACGACTGATAAATACAATTCCTAATAACGCCGAAATACCAAGTACCTCACTTACTGGGGCAATTAGTTCGGAGTTAGCCTGAGATTGAAAATCAGCTTCTTCGCGGTCTTGAATCTGCTGTTTTATTCGTCGAAATTCTTTATCTTCGCTACCAGTTGATTTGACTAAACGTATTCCATTCAAGGTTTCTAAAAGAGCGATAGAATACCCTTTTGATATCTCGCTTAACAGCTTACCAAATTTTTTAGAACGGATAATCGCATACTGGTTTGCTATCATTACTAAAGTTAGCAATAGCGTTGCCGCAATAGTCAACTGCCATGAAATCAATATTAGGATTCCAGCAAAAACTAATATTGTAATTCCTAAAATTGCCATCTTAATCATGTGCCTCGAAGCACTAGCAGCACGACCAGTTTCTACACCAAGACGGTTGATTAGATCGCCAACTTTCATCTGGGAGTAATAGTCAATATCGACATCCAGTAATAGTTTTACTCCTGCTTGACGAATATCTGAAGTTAACCTACGGGCTAAAGTACTTGATGTCAAACTACTAGCATAATTTGCTGCATTTTTGAAGAAAATTGTTAATATTATTGCACCTGCCATTAACCCCAAACGATATTCCTCTGGAACATTATCGAATGGATGCATAATGACTTTAACAATTAAAGGTGCATCTTTTGAATCTACATTTTCTCCTAAAATTCTTAAAATTACTGGCACAATTAGGGCAATACCAACCCCATTAAATAAAGCACCAGAAAATCCTAATATTATTGATAGGATAATCCAGCCAGGATAGGGTTTTGCAAATTTATAAAGTAGCTTTCTTGTAGACATTCAGATTTTTACTTAATATTTATAAGTTTGGTAAGATAATTATTATTTAATCTATCTTTAATCTATATTTTATAACTTAAATTATAGCTTACAAACTAGAAATAACTTTAGATAAAGTCGATGCCATCGCGTCAATACTATAATTTTTAAGACATCTTTCTCTAGCTCTTTTACCTTTTTCAATAGCTTCTGCAAAATTCTGGAAAATATATTCGATTCGATCGGCTATTTGTTCGGGATTACTTGAATCAACTGTATAACCAGTATCTCCCAAAATATCTGGAATATCGCCTACTTTTGTTGCCAATATTGGTTTTGCCATTGACATTCCATCTGTTAACTTCAAAGGAAACTGTGCCAAAGCTGCTGGAGTATCCCGCTGAGGAACAACAATAACATCTGCTGCTGCAACAATATCTGGCATTCGATCGGATGGCTGCTTTGGTAACTGAATTATCCAACGTCCCCATTTTTCCATTAATTGAGCATCATAATCATCATAGGGACTACCACCAACAATTACTAACTTTAAAGCAGAATTATTCAACTTATCCAGAGCAATTAAAACATCTTCCACCCCTTTATAAGGTCTTGGGGCACCGGGGAACATTAAAATTTTATGTTCGGAAAGTCCATAACGCTTTTTACTTTCTTGAGAGTTATAAAGTTCGGGATTAAAAAGCGAAGTATCCTTCCCATTTGGAATATAGACCCCACCAAATTTTTTTTTCAAAAATTGAGTGTGAATGGTAATTACATCAGCTTTATACGACATATCTTCCATCCATTTTATATAAAGCTGATGGTCTGGATATCTCAAAGCTCCTTCCGATTTTAAAACATCTCTAGCAAACTGTTTTAAAGAAGGTCGATATCGCCATTTATCGCCACCAGACCAACTCAATTCCCAATCGTCTATATCCAAAATTATCGGCTTATGAGTCTTAAATCGTTTTAATAACGACAAACCAAAAGTAGTTGCTTTTGGTCTCATAGCATAAATAATGTCACCATCTATTTTTTTTATAAGTTGAGAGGCTGATGATAAAAATCGTGGATAATTGTAACCATTAAAACTGGAAACCTGAATTTCAGATTGAGAGCTTACTGCTGGTTCGTTGCCAAAAACAAATCCTAAAATTTCAACTTCATATTCAAGTTTTTTTAGTGCTTGGGCAAGTAAAAATGAACGCACACCACCACCACCCCATCTACCCGCACCAGCACTGGATAAGTCACTAACAACTATAGAAACTTTTAGTTGTTTTTTGCTTTGCATACTTCTCCACAACAATTAAGTTCTGCTAATTTGCAATAAAAAATATTTGTAAAAGCCCCCTGGCAATTTTAGCGAAGTTTTAAAACTTCGTATAAAACTGCGTTTACCCAATGTTTATTGTATAAAAATACGAGTCACAGTCTAACTCTGTATCAACTTGTTATCCTAGAGCGAATCTACTGATAGTTCTAGAAAAACCTAAATGATTATATGTTTGGTTAAGTACTATTACGGTTAGATTAAATTTTACAATGATAATATAGCAATTTTACTAGTCTTTTTCGTTAATTTTCAGGAGTAACTAAGAATACCTGGCGATTTAATATCTCCTCCGGAGACGCTGCGCTAACACGATTACACAGGCAAAACCCACGGAGGTGGGTTTATTAATAAAGACTTGCGCGGGTGTGTTACGGCTCAAATAACTTTGGCTTCATATTGTAAATTTAAAATTGCCGTAACGCACCGTGGGATTGCAATAATAACGATACTTACTTTGTTCCCTGTTCCCTATTCCCCATTTTCTATTCCCCAACTTAAAAAATATCAGTTTATTTAGCTTTTGATTTCGCTAAACTGGTTCTGGGGTGAATAAATCAAATTTAGGAAAGCTATAGTTATGCAGGTATTTCGTATAAGCGCACTTTCAGACAATTACATATTTTTGCTATACGACAATAAACAAAATATTGCTGCTGTAGTCGATCCAGCCCA
>JBARZF010000520.1:0-19711 GCA_049649675.1 Rivularia sp. (in: cyanobacteria)
CCACAAACATCTCGTAAATTCGCAACTTCTTGAGGCGAACATACAGCCCCATCTAACCCCGATTCTTTAGCTAAAAGCGCCATCTGAAGGGCATATTCCGGCAATTCTAAAGGAACCTTTAAATCAAATGCTAATTGCCTCGAAGAAATACTAGTTAGCAAAGTAATAGCAATTAATTTAGGTGGTTCTACTCCAGCTTGTGCAGCACCGACCGCTAAACCCTCAGTAGCAGCTTGGAGTGCATCTTTACCCGCAGTGGCATGAATTGTCAGTAAATCTACACCATAACGAGCAGCGCTACGACAAGCCCCTTTTACAGTATTGGGAATATCGTGAAACTTCAAATCGAGAAAAATCTTTTTTTGACGAGATTTCAGCGCTTCAATAATTTTCGGTCCGCAGCTAGTAAACAACTCCAAACCAACCTTGAAAAAAGTTACTTCGGAGAGCTTTTCGACTAGCGCGATCGCACTTGATTCATCTGCTACGTCCAAAGGGACTATGATTTTTTGCATAAGGGAATGAGGAGGAGAGCGGGTAGATTGGGGAGAGGGAGATGGGGAGATGGGGAGATGGTAAGCCACTGCGCCCTCGCGGGTTCCCCGACAGTACGGCAAGTGGCGCAACCCGTTCACCGGAGGTGTTCCCGAAGGGTAGGGGGAGATGGGGAGACAAGGAGAAATATTAATTACTAACTGCTAACTGCTAACTGCTAACTGCTAACTGCTAACTGCTCACTGTAAAAGCTTGACAAACTTCTTCTTCCCAAGTTGTAAAACTTTACCTTGTAATTCTTCTAATGTATTAAAGGTAGCGTCGGTATCAGTTATTTTTTCACCGTCTAAGCGCACTCCACCTTCTTGAATTTTTCTTCTTCCTTCGCCACTGCTTTTACATAAACCGCTAGCATTAAGAAGATAGAATAGTTTAACGGGGAATTCTACTTGGGCTAAGGAATATTCTGGAACTTCTCCTGATTTTCCTCCGGATGCAGCAGCTTTTTCTGCTTCTATTGCTGCTTGTTCGCCATGATACTGAGTTACAACTTCTTTGGCTAATAATTGTTGGCGATCTCTGGGATTTTGTGGCAGATTGTCTTCATCTAAATCTGTTAATAGTTCAAAATAATCAGATAGGAGTTCATCGGGGATAGCCTGTAATTTCTGATACTTTTGTGAAGGGTGTTCTGCAACGGCTACATAATTATTCAGCGACTTAGACATTTTTTGAACGCCGTCGGTACCGACTAAAATTGGTAACAACAGCCCAAATTGAGGCTTTTTACCGAAGTGACGTTGCAAATCTCGTCCGACAGCAATGTTAAACTTTTGGTCAGTTGCTCCTAATTCTACATCTGAATCAACAGCAACTGAATCGTAACCCTGCATCAATGGATATAGGAACTCATGAATAAAAATAGGATTCTCTTTCTTATAGCGTTCCGCAAAGCCTTCCTTTGCTAACATTTGTTGTACTGTCATCGTTGAAAGTAACTCTAAGATTTGTCCTAAGTCCAATTTGTTAAGCCATTCGGAGTTATAACGTACTTCTAACCTACCTGGAGTGTCAAAATCCAAAATCGGTCTAACTTGCTCTAGATAATTTTTAGCATTATGCTCTACTTCTTCTTTTGTAAGTTGACGACGTGTCTCGGATTTCTCTGACGGATCGCCTATCCTAGCGGTAAAATCACCAATAATCAGTACCGCTGTATGACCTGCATCTTGAAAAGCTCGCAGTTTCCGCATTGGTATACTATGACCAAGGTGAATATCCGCACCAGTAGGATCGATACCAAATTTAATTCTTAGAGGTTTCTCAGATGTTTCCAAAAGCTTTTCAAGACTTTGGGATTCTTTATCGGAATCGTCACCTTGGGGGAAAATTTCTACAGTACCCCGATGTAACCAAGAAAATGAATGCCCCATGCTAGTTTAGATACTACTTATAGTGTTAACTCTGGTTGTAAGCTTAGTCGCGATCGCTCTATAAATGATAGAGATAGCTCCAAACAACAAACTAATATAATTACAAAAAACAACCGCTTTAACCTGCATTTATTAATTAGACTTATTATTTACAAGTGAGGAAGTGAGATAGCCGTGTCATCTAGGACTTTTGAAAAAAAGCAGCCCCAGGCTCCGGTTTCGTCCGGCTTTGAATTTATCAAAGGAATCGGTCAGGTAGCTGGCGGAACTCTGTTAGCTGCCACAATGCTGACAAGCTCTATTGTAGCTGGAGGATTAGTCGGTTTAGCAATTAGTTTCCGTAATTTACCCGATGTCAGACAACTACGCAACTTCTTTCCTTCTGAAACAACTTACATTTACGATATGAAAGGTAAGCTGCTTACGAGCTTACACGGAGAAGCTAACCGCGAAGTTGTAGTCAGGGAGAAAATATCTCCAGAATTAAAACGAGCCGTATTAGCAAGTGAAGATAGCGATTTCTATTTTCATCACGGTATTAACCCCAAAGGTGTAGGTCGTGCTATTGTCACTAACTATACAACTGGCGGGGTTAGTCAAGGTGCTTCGACTATCA
Source organism: Rivularia sp. (in: cyanobacteria) (assembly GCA_049649675.1). Classification (GTDB taxonomy): domain Bacteria; phylum Cyanobacteriota; class Cyanobacteriia; order Cyanobacteriales; family Nostocaceae; genus Rivularia. Next base: position 2,545 of record JBARZF010000520.1, read on the forward strand.
CCATGCAGTTGGTGAAAAACTTGTTTCTTAATCAGCGACGCGAATATACTCGTAAGCTAGCTGAGGCTGTATTGGCAATTCGTCTCGAACAAATTCTTTCTAAAGACGATATTTTGGAAATGTACCTCAACCAAGTTTATTGGGGCCACAATAATTATGGAGTTCAAACTGCCGCACGTAGTTACTTTAACAAGTCAGCGAGTCAATTAACTCTGGCTGAATCGGCGATGATGGCTGGATTAATTCAAGCACCAGAGCAATATAGTCCATTTATAAGCATGAAAAAAGCCAAATTCCAGCAGAAAACCGTTTTAGGACGAATGCTGACTTTGGGCTGGATTGACCAAAAAGAATACGATACTGCACTTAAAGAAGACATTAAACTGGGTAAAATTAGGTCTTTCGGAGGTAGTGCTTTACCTTACATTACTAACGAAGTTTCACGAGAATTAGCAAAGAAATTTGGTCGCGATGCATTGCTAAAAGGCGGTATGCGAGTCCAAACTACCGTCGATATTAATTTCCAGAAAATGGCAGAAGATGTTGTCAAGAAATGGCATTATCGACTGTTGAGACGCGGTTTATACAAAAACCAAATTGCTTTGGTAGCTGTAGATCCGCGTACTCATTATGTCAAAGCATTAGTTGGTGGTGTAGATTCCAAAAAAAGTGAATTTAACCGAGGTACCCAAGCTCAAAGACAGCCGGGTTCTGCTTTTAAACCTTTTGTTTACTACGCTGCATTTGCTACTGGTAAATATACTCCTAATTCAATCGTCTACGATACTCCAGTCAGCTATCGAGACGGTAGCGGTTGGTATAGACCGCGCAACTATGACAACAGTTTTGGCGGTGCAATGTCAATTCGTCATGCTCTCAAGCTGTCTCGAAATATTCCCGTTATTAAGATTGGTAAAGCTATCGGGATGAATAAAGTAGTTGAAACCAGTCGGACTTTGGGAATCATGAGTCCAATGGAACCCGTAACTTCTTTGCCTCTGGGTGCGATTGGAGTAACACCGTTGGAAATGGCTTCTGCTTATGCTACTTTTGCTAACTATGGCTGGCAATCACCAACAACGGTAATTGCTCGCGTTACCGATAGTAGCGGTAATATTTTATTGGATAATACGCCCAAACCCAAACTAGTACTAGATTCTTGGGCAGCAGCTTCTACAATTAACATACTTCAATCCGTAATTGCTGGCGGTACTGGTAAAAATGCCGCTTTAGGTCGTCCAGCAGCAGGTAAAACGGGAACCACGTCTTCAGAAAAAGATATATGGTTTGTAGGTACCGTACCACAGTTAACTACTGCCGTTTGGGTTGGTAGGGACGACAATAAAACCTTGTCTAGAGGTGCGACAGGTGGTGGCGATGTAGCTCCGATTTGGCGTGATTTTATGGTCAGAGCGCTAAAAGGCGTACCCGCGCAAAGTTTTACTCCACCTTCAAAATTTACTCGCCCCAAAGCAAAATAGCGTCAAGCCATAGTGGGGTGGTTAGGAGTTAGAAGTTTAAACTTTTAGCTCTTAACTCAATTAAGGATTTCTTTCTAAATCGGCTTTCATTCGTTCTAAAGTAAGATTCATTTGGTCAAACATTTGTTGAGGAGTAACGCCAAATTGATTTAATTGAGTTTTTAGTTGCTCAACTGTCATTTGCGCCATAAAATCCTCAGATAGCTCGAAGCGCTTCATAAATACCCGATAGCGCTCCATCATCGCTTCCATCTTGCTGATAAAAAGCTTTTTCCCTTCGCGGTCGAATTTACCGTAGCTATTACCAAGCTGAATTAATGCTTGATAATCTTCAAATAGCTTTTTCGCTTCTTGCTGAACTATGTCGGAGTCAAAGAATCCCATATTAGTTGTATTTAAATGAGTACTGAGATTTAATATATTGTTACTTCACCTGCTATTTTTATTTTAATCCACCTAATTAATAAGCGGGAACAAGAGTCAGCGATAGTAGTGAGTTTCTACTTAGATTCTTTACTAACTTGTAAAGAATATTTAAACATGTTAGAGCAAAACCAGCGAACCTCTAACAGAAAACCATTTTTACGTTTAGTCCTATTTCGTTAAATAAATAAATGTATTTTTAATTTGTTACCGCACTATATATGATTAAAATTAATATTATTTATATTTTTTATATTGCGTATTATCTATGCTCAACTTCTTGGCTAAGTATAGAAAACTACAGATTACTGAATAATAAGTAATTCTTTCTTAGATAAAATAAATAGCAACGCGAAGTCGGATATTTTGCTAATATTACTTTCGCACGTTTTGTGAGTATAGCTATATATTTTAAAGTAACCGAAAGCCGCTCTTTAGTTCAATGCAGGTAAAAAGGTAGATAAATTAGGAATATGCTTGCCAAAAACAAAAGCCGAAGTATTGCAGCAATTTTAGCTTTATCTGGTGCGGTAACAATCTCAGGCTTACACAAATTCTATTTGGGACAGCCGTTATGGGGAATACTTTATGTATTACTTTCTTGGACACCAATACCCAAAGTAGCTTGTGCTATTGAAGCTGTTTGGTATTTGGCTCAAGACGAAGATACTTTTAACCGTAATTTCAATTCAGGGAAGTCAGGAAAATCAACTTTTTCTTCTAAAGCTTCAGGAGTAAAAACGCTTGCTCAAGATTTACGAGAATTAGACGCTTTACGTCAAGATGGATTAATATCCGAATACGAATTTGAACAAAAGCGCCGTCAACTTATAGACAGTGAGCAGTGAGCAGTGACCAGTCAGCAGTGAACAGTGAGCAGTTACCAGTTAGGAATTAGGAGTTAGGAGTTAATAGTTAGGAGTTAGGAGTTAATTTATTCTTATCCCCTTGTCTCCCCATCTCCCCATCCCCCCATCCCCCCATCCCCCCCATCATCTATCCATGAACCCTAATTGGTGGCCTCGAATCAACCCTAGATTGCAAAAGCTGCGTCAAAAGTTGCTTAATGACCCTTATTACCGTTTAAAATCGGGGGAAGAAATTGCGATCGCGGTTCAACTTGGCATTCGGATTGATACGAATCAAGCTACTGTTGATGACTGGCTGCGCTTGCCCGGTTTGTCGATACATCAAGCTAGAACTCTTGTAGAACTTGCTAAAACTGGTGTCAAATTTTACTGTGTAGAAGATATTGCGGCCGCTTTAGGTTTACCGGCACAGCGGCTAAAGCCTTTAGAAATAATTTTACTTTTTGGTTATTATGACGACGAATCTGTAGATGCTATTACCTGTGTTGTGAATCCAAATACCGCAACAATTGAAGGTTTATTGAAAGTACCTTTTATCGATCCTTCCTTAGCGCAAGCGGTAATAGATAATCGTAACCTGTCAGGTGCCTATCGTAATATAGTTGATTTTCAAAAGCGGTTGAATCTTTCTGGTGAAACACTCGCTCAATTAATGTATTATTTGCAGTTTTAAGGGTTGGGGGCAACAGGGAATAGGGAACAGGGAACAGGGAATAAAAAAAGCTTTAAAAATTACCGATGCTATAACTCCTAACTCCTAACTCCTAACTCCTAACTTCATATCGTACCGATTCTATCGGGAGGCCAAAAACGGAAACTTGCCTTACCAATCATATTTTTTTTCGGTAAAAAGCCCCAATAACGAGAGTCGTTACTATCGTTACGATTGTCGCCCATCATAAAATATTGGTTTTGAGGAACTTCTACCAGTGGAAAAGGCTGTAGGGGTGGTTCTTTTATATAATCTTCTTGTAATAAATTACCGTTAAGATAAACCTTTCCGTCATTGATTTCAAGCTTGTCTCCGGGAGTAGCAATTACGCGCTTGATGAAAGCTTGATCTTGAGAATATCCACGACGCTGTAATTCTGGTGGTGGTTGGAAAACTACGATATCGCCAAATTTCGGAGAGTTAAATTTGTAGGAAACTTTTTCAACTACTAATCTATCGCCTGTATGCAAAGTTGGTAGCATCGAATCTGAGGGGATGTAGCGGGGTTCGGCAATGAAAGTCCGAATGACAAATGCTAATACCAAAGCGATGGTAATTAGAATCAGATTTTCTCGTAAACTACGCCATGCTTTTGATGATGGATCGTTATTTGCATCAGTTTGCTGAGAACTCATGTAGATTTTTAGCTATTATTACAACAATTTTACAAGTAATATAAAAATTTAAAAGATATTGTGGTTAAGCAAAGCATGAATAGTTATGTAGCGAGCAAATGTTATACATTAAACTAGCAATACCAGACTTTATATTACACAAAATATTATACAAATATAAATATTAAATCATATTTGATCGTTAGCAATTGTAAGGCAATACTTAAGACTATTTTTAGTTTTGCTTGCGACTCCTCAAAATATGCAGTTTGAATACGCCCGTTTAGAAATTCTGTGTACTTTTTTGATCGCAAATCCTTATATTGTGATTTAGTTAGCGAATCTTTCTAAGCAGAAAAAATTTTATAAGTACAAAAAGTAATAAATAGCACATTGCCTAGCATTCTAATCCCTTTATTGCATGGATAAAACTATAGTGCGATCGCTAATTCGGAAAGAGATTTTACAGAAAGAAATGGTTGCCGTGAATGATTCGGAAACAACTCATATTAGCTTTCAAGTGCCAACGACGCAAAAGTATATTGAAAAATTGATAGAAGATGAGAACTTTTTCTAATTCAATTCGCATCTTTCACTACCCATCTGCGATTTTGAGCATCCCATGATAAGAACAAACGCACCGAACTAGGCACAATACGACCATTTTTCATCAAATAGTTCAAGGAAGCATCAACTATAGCTGTATCTGTGTTCGCTTCTAAAATGTTTATTTGCTGAATATTTACGTTTTTGACTTTTCCTCTCCACCAACTTAAATAAGAAAAATAGCCATTGGGATGAAGACGCTTGTTATCTTTAAATTGTTGAGATAGCTGATTCCAAGCTGTTTTATACTGACCTTGATTAATATTTAAGTAATAATTTTCTACTGTTTGTACTGGCGATGGTTGCTCAATTAGTTGTTCGATTTGTGGCTGAATAAAGTCTCCAGGAGGAGATAATGGTGTTTGCTTTTGCTGGGGAATTTCTTGTGGAGCGGGTAAGGTTATTTGAGGAGGAATTTGTGGTTTTATGGGGGTTTGGACTTCTGGAGTTATATAAGGAGTTATATTGGGTGAGGTTGCTGGTGGCAAAGTAAAAGTCGGCTTTATGATTGGTATTACACTTGGAGTCGGTGTCGATTGAGGTGTGTTTAAGTTCTGTGGAGTTGTTTTTGTCTTGGGTGTAATGGTTGGTTGTGGTTGTTGGGTAATTGTTGGAGGTTGCGATAACTGCTTATTTAAGGCAAAACCAACGATAATTGATGCACCAATTAAACTACCTGCAATCAAACTACCAAGAAGAATTCCTTTACCGCTTCTTGGCTCGCTATATTGAATTGAAGATGGTGGTGCAATGGAAATTGTACTTAAATGAGTTTGGGGTGGTAAGGTTATTCCTGGAGCGACAGTATCTGAAAAAGTAGCCGTATGGGAAACCACCGAAGGTACGCTTAAAATCCCAGTTTGCAGCGCTTGCACCATAACGCTGGCAGTTTTAAATCTTTCTCTAGCATCAAACCCAATTGCTCTGTCTAAAATATCTGCGAAATTATCTTTGATATTAGGTGCATACTGCCGCCACAATACTTTACCAGTAGAAGGATCTGAAGTTAACTCTTGCGGCATTTTACCCGTAAGTAGAAAAATTGCAGTCAACCCCAAACTATATATATCACTAGCAAACATTGGCCGTCCAACAGATTGTTCGGTTGCCATAAATCCCGGCGTACCGATAACTATTGATTTTGTTGGGTTGCCAGAAGGAGTCATAATGGTTCCTAAAGTTTCTTTGACTGCACCAAAGTCTATTAATACGGGTTGAGCATCAATATCAATTAAAATATTCTCTGGTTTGATATCTCGATGAACAATACCTTTGGAATGGATGTAGTCCAAAACTGGCAAAATACTAATTAAAATCTGTTTGACGGAATTTTCATCCATCAAACCTTTTTCTTGAACTACTTGTGTAAGAGTTTTACCTTCAATGTATTCTTGGACTAGGTAAAATTGCCCATTGTCGCTAAAGTAAGCGTATAGTCTGGGAATCTGGGAACTACCATCACCGAGTTCTTCCAAAATCGCTGCTTCGCGTCCAAACCGCTGTTGTACTAACTCATACACCTGCTGATTATTTTGTATTGGCCGTAATTGTTTGATTACACAAAGTCGGCGAGAAGGCATTTGGCTATCCTCTGCCAGGAAAGTTTCTCCAAATCCACCGCTTCCTAAAGTCCGAATAATCTGATAGCGGTTGTTTAGCAGCATTTGTATAAATTAGAGCGCTAGTAAGTCAAAAGGAACACTAGTCATATATTTTACTCATTTTCTTGTATAAACAACGATTACAGTTAAGATTTATCATCCGATGGGAACCGATGTATAAGAAAATTTGTCTGCTCGGCTGCTGGAAATTAGCAAATGAAACAAATGTATTAGCTATTTTGGACTGTGGAAGATGATTGTATAAATCATTACTAATGGTCTATTGCATTAAATTTAACGGGTTCTACGTGGCGGCTTCAGGCCTCAATTAAAAGACTACAGTCCTTAATCTCCAATAATCCTCAATCCCCTATCCCCAATCCCCAATCATCTATTTTTGAAACTTGAGATAATCTTCTAAATCTTCAATTTGCGGATCTGTTAATTGTTGCAACACTCGCCAAGTTACAGTATAACTACCGTCTGAATGACGACGTACAGGTCTAAAAGCAACAATTACATCGCTACTTTGCATTTGCAATAATTGATCTATATAGCGGCGTTGTTTTCTTGAAATTACTTGATTGTTTGCAATAGTTTCTGGTAATTGAAACTGCAAATTACGCACTAAGTAAGTATGATTTAATTTTGCATCAACATTTGAGTTTTTATGTTTGCCGGTAATAATTTTTCGCTTTTCTGTAAATAGCTCACTTAATTTACTAGGAGGCTGATAGTTAACTAAATTGTTTTGCTTTTTAGGATCTACAGTTCGTAAGTTAGCATCCAATTTTTCTAAAGGTACATCACCAATTTCTGCCATAAAACCATAATCGACTCCCTGGGACTGTAGCTGAAACTTTCCTTTTATTATTTGAAGTGGTAAATTGGGCGTAAAGTTACCTTTGGGTTTGCCCAAAACAGGGAAAGGATAGCGATCGAGAACATTTTTTTGGGAGCGATTTTCTACAGTATTCAAAGGACGAAGATAAGCTTGATGTGGCAATACGCGAAAAATACCCGTGTTAGGCATTAATAGCAATTTTCGGTAAGTTTGCTTTTCTTGGAGGTCAACATCATAGGCTAAACGGTTAAATTCTGCGGTCATTTTTTCCGGATTTGGAAAATTATTTTCAGCAGGAAGTACAGATATTGCTGATGCTAAATACTGTTGTGCATTTGTTAAAATCTTTAGTGCTTCAGTTGGTGGTTTAATTGCTGGTTGAACTGGTGGAACATAATTGGCGATCGCTCTCTTTTTTCTCTTGCCAATAATTAATGAAGCATCTGCTTCCACGGAAGGTTCCAAAATAGCATAAGGAGTCGCTAGTTTACCAAGATTTGGACGGGTAACTGGAGACATCGGAAGTACTAAATCGGATTGTTTTTCTCCGCTAACTAAAGGCAATTCTCTTACAATAGCTAATTCTCCACGTCGAGATAAAAGTCTATCTAAGATTGGAGTCAGTTTTGATAATTCTCGGCTGGAATTATACAAAGAACAATAAACTTTTGAAGAGGATGGACTTAAAGGAGGTATCAAATCAACCGAAGCGTCTTTACTTCTATTTTGATTGCATAAAGCTTGGGGTTTCGGATATTGACGTTTAAGAAAACTTTCTACAACTACAGTGTGAGTAATTAATTGTCCTCCCACGGCTCGCATTCTATTAGGATCGGGTTCCGATAGCGCTTTTTGAATACGATAAATTAAATTTACCTGCCGATTAACCAACCTTTTTGAAACATCATCAAAGCTTGCCACTTGGCTTGACTTCCGATTAGGATTTGGAGAAGATTGTAACTCAGCTTCAACCGCAAAAGCTTGTTCAAAATTAGCTAGCAAACAAAAAGGAAGCAAAAAACTAAAAAAGGTGTATTTCATGTTAAAAATCCAATGAAAAATGAAAGTCTAAAGTCTAAAAAAAATCTAAAATAAAGTTAAAAGGACTGCTTTACGCGCATCCGTCAGTCCATTCTACTTTCATCGAAAGTTATAACGGTTTGTGATTAGTGTTGAAACAATATTTGATGCCAGCTTCTCAGGGACAAAAACTTATTCATTCGGAAGCCCCATTACAACTATTACTGTTTGTGGATGAACGTCCCAAGTCCCGACTACAAATACAACAGATTCGTTCGTATCTCACAGATTTACAGCTTGAATATGATTTTGAACTTCAAGTTGTTGATGTGGGCAAACAACCCCATTTAGCAGAACATTTTAAATTGGTGGCAACACCAGCACTAATTCGGATTAATCCAGAACCTCGACAGGTTTTAGCCGGTAGCAATTTAGTTGCTCAGTTAAAAACTTGGTGGTCTAGATGGCAAACTAGTGTAGAATCCTATCTGCAAGTACAGCAAGACTTTAAACAAGCTGTAGAAAATGACCCCGATGGGTACATCAAGAAATCTCAAATTCCCATGAATTCGCTGGCAATTTCTTCAGAAATTATTGAGCTTACCGATGAAGTTTTTCGTTTAAAGCAAGAAAAACAGCAGCTTCAAGAACAGTTGCAATTTAAAGATCGTGTCATCGCGATGTTAGTACACGATCTCCGCAACCCTCTTACAGCAGCAATCATCGCTATCGATACCTTAAAAAATAATTTCAACAGCGAAAATGGTCAATTCAAGCGATTAACGCCCCTCTTAACCGCTAATGTGCTTAATCATGCCCGCAGTCAAACAAAGGTAATTGAAAGAATGATTACCGATCTTTTACAGGTGGGACGCGGTAATGATACGAAAATTCCCATATCGCCTCAAAAAATAGTATTAGGTGATATTTGTCTGGAAGTGCTTGAAGAATTACAAGAATCCTATAAAGCAAAATCTCTAAAAGTAGAAACAGATATTCCGCAAGACTTGCCATACGTTTACGCAGATCCCGAACGCATCGGGCAAGTAGTGAAAAACCTTTTAGACAACGCCATTAAATATACCCCGCCCCAAGGTAAAATTATTATTTCCGGTTTGCATCGTACCAATCAAAAAGTGCAATTTAGCATCGGGGATAGCGGTTTGGGTATTCCCGAAGAAAATCGCGATCGCATTTTTGAAAATCGCTTTCGTCTCGAACGAGATGAAGCAAAAGACGGTTACGGTATAGGCTTAAGCTTGTGCCAAAAAATTGTTCAAGCTCATTACGGTCAAATTTGGGTAGATACCGCACCTACAGGAGGAGCTTGGTTTCACTTTATACTGCCCGTGTATCCGAATTAACAGTTAGCAGTTAGCAGTTAGCAGTGAACAGTTAGAAATGATTGCTCTAAGTTGTTAGCTGTTTTGGATTGGCTACTTTCTGCTGTAGGGCTGTAATAATTTGGAAATTTGCTGCGGGGAAGTCAAATTTTTCTAATTCTTCTAAATTTACCCAGCGGATTTCGTCACATTCTAATGGTTGGGGAACTCCTTTAAGATGCCGACATTCATGTACGGTGAGAGTGACTCGTAAATCGCTATAAGTATGATCGATAGTTATAAGATGTTCGCCGATTTCAATATCTATTGCTAACTCTTCATCAATTTCTCTTTTAATACATTCTTCAATAGTTTCACCTGGTTCTATTTTGCCGCCAGGGAACTCCCATAAACCCCCCATCGCTCCTTCCTGACGACGGCGATCGATTAAAATTTGCTCAAATTCGTTCCAAATTACAGCGACACCGATAACTTTATGAGGTGGGAGAGAAATATTTTGATTCATAATTTTATATTCTTTTCCTAAAACTTTGAAAAAATTTACTTTACGGTTTTCTGTTATAACTTAATCTTTTCAAAATGTCTTATGGACAAATGGCGGTTGAAACCGCTAGATATGAAATACAGATTTTACCTCTCTCCAACCTCTCTCCTCGTAGGAGAGAGGCTTTAAAAAGCTTCGCTTTTTCTCTTATCCCCCTTCCCTGGGAGGGAAGGGGTTAGGGGTTAGGTTTCCCAGACGCGATCGACAAACTATACTTTCCCTGACGCACCTTAAGATTTCAAATCCAGTAAACCTTCTTCCTTCAACTTAGGATTAAACCTAACCTGCATTTGTAAACCACGGGCTTCTAACTGTTTCAAGATATCAGCTTCAACTCTTCGCGCTACATTTTTGATAATTTTCATCTTCGCCATTTCATCAATGACTGGACTATCATAATTAGCTTGTTCTTCAGGAGTAATCAAAGCTTTTGCATCAATTGGAGAAATCCATTTCTCTTTATTCTCTCCATTCCCCATAGGTAAACTACCATTTTCTGTAATCCAAGCTTGCTCGATTTCTGATAAAATTTTACGACTAGGACGTTCAATAGTTTCTACTTTTACCCAATAGCAAAATTCCGGTTGTCGTACTAAATGCTGTCTGAGACTAAGAAAAACATCGCGAGAATAACCGACGAATTGCAGATTTTTCTCTTGGTTAAATATTGCGTAAACTCCGATTTTTCCTTGATATTTTTCGGGTAAGTTACCGTTTTCATCAATATAAGGAATAAATTCTATACTTGTTAATTCGGGAATATTTGTCATTTTCAGTGAGCAGTGAGCAGTGAGCAGTTATCAGTGAGCAGTTAACAGTTATCAGTTTCTAGTAAACAATTAACAACTATCAACTATCAACTATCAACTATCAACTATCAAGTTTTTTATAAATTGCACATAGCCGACTTGGTTTAAAAATCTTAGCTTTAAACATAAAATTCGGCGGTACGTTTAGAATTGCGTACTCTTCAGATTCATAATATTTCTCAAATTCTGCTGGCATTCCTTTGGGTGTAGCGCTGCTGTAAGGAACCGGCTGAAATAACAATTCTGTAAATTCTACTTGTTCGCATTTTGACTGCTGGCAAACCTGCTTTAGAAAACTTTCGTTTGTTAACAGTTCAAATAAAGCTGCTTTAGCTTGTGGTTCTAAAGTGAAATTACTATCAAAATTTTGAATAATTTTTAAAGCCATATCTCAGATAATCTTGTACCTATAGAATTTTAAAACTGCAAAGTGTATTAAAGGAAGTTTTTGGAAATAAAAATAATAAAGCTTAACAACACATAGCAATAATATGATTTGATGTCACTTTACATCCTTGAAATACTTATTGATCGAAATTGAAAATTTATTAGGACTTACGCATTCGTGACGAAAAACAAGGCTTTGCGAAGCGCGTTCCCGGGTCGCGTGCGGCGGCTAGCGAAGCGTACTGTAGGTATTGCGCGTGTCTGAAAGACATATACTTCACTTCCTTCGTAATGACATAAACACGTAGCCCGTGCGTAAGTCCTGTTTATAAATTATTCTCAGTGAAAAATAGTACCCTTTAGGGTGCCAGAATCTTTCCGTAATCCGATCGTTCCTTGTTGATGAATTGATTATTAAATAAATTAACGAGTCAAGATTATGACAACTACTACAAGTAATCAAATCAGCAAGCCAGTACTTAAAAAAGGTTCTACGGGTGAAACAGTAAAAGAATTGCAAAAGCTACTTTTAGACTACGGTATGATTGTATACCTTTATAGTGATGGAGCTTGCGCTTTCCCCGCTGGCGCTGAGGCAATTGATGGTGTATTTGGTCCCATAACCGAAGATGCAGTAAAACTTTTTCAAGGCAAAATGTTCTTGCTACAGGATGGCGTTGTTAATAATAAAACTTGGCGATCGCTTTATAAAGGCGCACCTGTTGATATGCCTGTATTGAAAAAAGGTAGCAGCGGAGAATTAGTTAAGCAAATGCAAGATCGCCTATTTACTGATGGCTACTATAGTGGTGAACTTACCATCGATAACCGTGCTAGTAAAGTTGATGGAATTTTTGGTTCGCAAACAGAATCAGTCATCAAAAATCTACAAAAAAATACTGGTTTAGTAGTTGACGGAATCGTTGGCGATTGCACTTGGTTTGAGATTAGTAAGATTCAAACAATTTTCTGCTAATTTTACGGATATTTTATCACTTTAGTTAGGTAAGGTTTTATATCAAGTGGAGCCACCGTTGATGATAAATAAAATATTCGTAGTTGCACTGTCTTTGCCTCCGATAAGAGGCACCCAAGCGCAACTACGAACCCCTAAAATAAAAAAACCCCAACCAGGGGTTTAAAAATTAAATATTTGAATTACAAAAAACACTTAAAGTAGATAAAGAATTCCGAAAAGCACAATCCAAATTACATCAACAAAGTGCCAATATAATTCGGCTGCTTCGATACCGAAATGATGTTCATCGCTGTAGTGATTCTGTTTGCGCGATCGCCACAATACAGCTAATATCGCTAAAACGCCGACAGTAACGTGCAATCCGTGGAAACCTGTCAATACGTAAAACGCACTAGCAAATAAGTTAGTTGTTAAACCAAATTCTAAATGTTTGTATTCGTAAATCTGACCGCATAAAAAGATAATTCCCATAATAGCGGTGATAGCAAACCACATTTGCATTCCCCGCACGTTGTTCTTTTTAATTGCGGAATCGGCATTGTGAATTACAAAACTACTAGAAATTAAAATTATTGTGTTAATTCCAGGAAGCAATAATTCTAACTCTGGGGTACCTGCGGGAGGCCATTCGGCTAAGGTAGAACGGAAAGCAAAGTATGCACCGAACATACCCAAGAAAATCATTCCTTCTGCTACTAGAAATACTACTAATCCAAAGAGGCGATGGTCTGGATGTTCTGCGTGTTGTGCTTCTACGGTAGCTGCGCGATGGTGATTCTGTTCTGTTTTTGCTGGATCGATTGCTGGACTTTGCATAAATTTTTAATTGAGTAAAAAGGATTTCTTTTACAACCCGATCCCCTCCTCTGGACATCCCTCTCCGCTATTTTGGAGAGGGGAAGGGGTGAGGTTTTTCCAATAACTAACTAACGTTTATCACGCTTCAGCTGCGATCGCCGGATATGATTCATCTGGATCGCCCGTTTTTGGTGCCGGAGATTTAGCATTACCGAATGGATCGTCGGTATGGGATAAACCCACAACCTGTTTCGCTCTTTCGGTTCCGTATTCGTAAGGCCCAATTAGTAAAAATGGGTGTGACTCAAAGTTTTCGATCGCGGGTGGTGAAGTGGTCATCCATTCCAATGTCAACGAATCCCAAGGATTGTTATTTGCTTTTTTACCAGCTATCCAACTCCAAATTACGTTGATGATGAAGGGTATTGTAGACACCGCCAAGATGTAAGAACCGTAGGTACAAAATTCGTTGATAGCAGCAAATTTCGGGTCATACATCGCGATGCGGCGATTCATACCCATCAAACCCAATTGGTGCATCGGTAAGAAAGTCATATTCATACCGACGATTGTTAGGGCAAAATGAATTCTACCCAAGGTTTCATTAACCATGCGTCCAGTAATTTTGGGGAACCAGTGATAGTAACCGGCGAAAATTCCCAGAACCGAACCACCGAATAACACGTAATGTAAGTGGGCAACGACAAAATAAGTGTCGTGTACGTGAATATCAAAAGGCACCGCAGCCAACATCACGCCACTGATACCGCCAATTACGAAGATACCTAAAAAGCCCATTGCAAAAAGCATAGCGCTGTTGAGACGGAGTTTTCCACCCCACATTGTTGCCAACCAACTGAATATTTTAATACCAGTAGGTACGGCAATCACCATAGTGGTAATCATGAAAAACATTCGCAACCAACCAGGAATACCGCTAGTAAACATATGGTGCGCCCAAACAATCAAACCCAAAAAGCTAATTGCCAGAGAAGAATAGGCGATCGCCTTATAACCAAAAATCGGTTTGCGGGAATGAGTCGGAATTACTTCAGAGATTACCCCGAAGAAAGGCAAAATCATGATGTAAACCGCAGGGTGGGAGTAAAACCAGAACATATGCTGGTAAACTACCGGATTACCACCGCCAGTTGGGTTAAAAAATGCGGTTCCGGCAATTAAGTCAAAAGAAAGTAGAATAAGTGCGCCTGCTAACACTGGAGTTGAAATTAAAACCAGTGCTGAGGTAGCCAACATTGCCCAGCAGAATAATGGCAGTTGATGAAACCCGATGCCTGGGGCACGCATTTTTAACAAAGTTACCAGAAAATTGATGGCACCCAAAATTGAAGAGGTACCCAGCAGCAGGATACTACCAATCCAAATCCCTTCACCTACCTGCCCGGTAACTAAACTCAACGGAGGGTAAGAAGTCCAACCTGCATCTGGTGCATCCCCAACAATTAAACTGCTAATTAGCAATATGCCAGAAGGAGGAACCATCCAGAAAGCGAGGGCATTTAATTTTGGAAATGCCATATCCTCAGCCCCAATCATCAAGGGAATCAGATAATTAGCAAAACCCGCACCCGCTGGCACAATCCACAGAAAAATCATGATTGTGGCGTGCAGCGTAAACAAACTATTGTAAAGTTCAGGACTTACAAAGTCCGATGCAGGAGTCCGCAATTCAGTACGAACCAAATCCGCCATTACACCGCCGATACAGTAAAAAATGAATGTAGTAACTAAGTACTGAATCCCAATCACTTTATGGTCGGTATTAAAAGTAAAATACTCCCACCATTTTCTTTGACGATGATGTGAAGTATCAGCTGTATGGGCTGAATGTTCCAACTGTGCTTGTGTCATAAAAATTTCTATTGTTTGATATTTGATAGTTGATGGTTGTTAGTCGATAGTTGTTTATTCACCACTAACCACTAACCACTAACCATTATTTGTGAATTTGATGTAACATTTCTGATGAAATTCCCATCTCGCTGGTGTAGGGAGCAAGAAATTCATCCGCTGACAATTCTGCGGGATTAACAGCAACCGCTTGATTGAATGTTTCCTTGCTAGCAACTTGCTGTTCTTTAATCCAATTATCAAATTCTTCAGGGGTTTCAACAATAACTTTCGTATTCATGGCACCGTGATAGGGACCGCAAAGTTCGGCGCAAATGACCTTGTAATCGCCTGCTATTTTAGGTGTAAAGCGAAGTTCCGTATTCATTCCGGGAATTATATCTTGCTTAAGGCGAAATTCCGGTACCCAAAAAGCATGAATTACATCATTTGCCACCATATCGAGTTTTACTTCCTTACCAATGGGAACGTGTAACTCACCAGAAAAAACATTACTGTCAGGATAGTTAAAAAGGAAAGCGTACTGCAAACCAGTCACTTTTACTAACAAATCCGACTTTTTACCTTGATTTTCAGGACTAGCGCCTACTTTAGGAGAAACTATACCCGTAGCGGGAGCATTTTCTTTTTCGGGGAGCTGGTCAATATTTCTGACATCTGAAGCATCAGGATTGTCTAAAGTTGCTGCTATAGCTGCACCAGGCATTGATGTGGCTTGCGGAGCTATAGGAGATTCCTGAGCCTCCATCGGATTAAATCCGCCAATTGAATTGTATACATCAAAACTGTAAACAGAAATACCGAGAACAATGATAGCTGGAATTGCCGTCCAGAGAATTTCTAACGGTACATTACCATGAATCGGTTCGGCATCTGTATCATCTCCCTTGCGACGGCGGTATCTGAAGGCACTAAAAATCAAAACACCTTCAACGATGAGAAATATGCCTACAGAAACAGTCATCATCGTATTAAACAAGCCATCTACCAGAACAGCCTCATCGGAAGCCGCTGTAGGCAATAGACCATGATTTTGACCAAACCAGAAACTAGTTAGGGTCAGCAGAATACCAATTAATAACGTCCAGATTGTACTTGGAATATTCACGGTTGATAATAGTTAACGGCTTTACTAGATAAATTTAGAACCACTCACATACTAAGTTAGTCTAGGCAATTACCATTGAGTGTAACAAGTAAAAATCTTTATTATTTTTTAGGATGGGGAGATGCGGGGATGGGGAGAAATTTAAACTATTAACGCCTAACTCCTAACTCCTGAGCTATGCCCAACTCCTAATTCCCAATTCACCACAACCTGAAAAATCTATAAAGCTTTTGGCTACATTCCTGATTCGCGATCCAGAGTATAAGTAAAGGGCTTCTTTCTAATCTTGGTGTTTGCGCTAGGGTGGAGATGAGAGGCTAAGGCAATTAAATTATGAAAATGTTGTAGCTCGGATTTCCGGGCATAAGAAAGAAGGTACAGTTGATGAGCCAATTTGCTTTAGAACAACAAAACCAAGTTGCGACAACGCAGCAACAATCGACAAAAGATCGAATTCGTCGTCTCGTGTGGAAAATGGCGATCGCTACTTTGATTTTGATGGCGATCGGTAGCGCTACCCGCGTGATGAATGCCGGACTTGCTTGTCCTGATTGGCCGCTTTGCTATGGGGAACTTGTGCCGACTAAACAAATGAATTTCCAAGTTTTCTTAGAATGGTTTCACCGATTGGATGCGTCTCTTATTGGGTTTAGCGCCATATTTTTAGTCGGAACATCTTGGTGGAATCGTCGATATGTACCCAAATGGCTGCCCTGGGCTTGCGCGTTTGCCCTACTTTTAATAGTCTTCCAAGGTATTTTGGGAGGACTTACAGTTACTCAGCTTTTGCGGTTTGATATCGTTACCGCTCATTTGGGAACTGCATTATTCTTCTTCATAACTTTACTGGTTATTGGTACGGCTCTTACACCTTACAAGGCGACGGGACAGGGTGGTAAGTTACCTGCAATATCTGTTATTGCTAGCGTTTTGGTTTATTTACAAAGTTTGTTAGGTGCCCTAGTCGGTTCGCGTTGGGCTTTGCATCAATGTTTTGGTGGGGATCAACTTTGTACCGTCATGTACACCCATATTTTCGGTTTATTGCCGCCAACTATCGCGACATTAGCCTTGGTATTTGTGTCATGGCGCACGCCAGCACTACATCCAGCTTTACGGAAGCTAGCAAATATTGCAGGTGGGTTACTAATATTACA
>JBARZF010000521.1:0-5893 GCA_049649675.1 Rivularia sp. (in: cyanobacteria)
TCCCTTGATTGTTGCAATACTTTTTTGTCGATTTGAGGATAATGTAGTTGTTCGGTAATATCAGCAGCAGTTACAGCTATGGGACTTAATAATAAGGAAAATAGTAAAAAACCAAAAGCCTTGTTAACCTTTTTAGGAAATTGCTTCCGGACACTATAGGATGATGATTGAAATTTGGCTACTGCTAGTAGATTCGATTGTTTCATATAAATTTACCGTAAAAAATTATTTTTAAGTAGAAACATTAACATAAAAGTAAATCATTACCAAGATTTTACCTTTAGTAAGCATTTTCACGCAGAAGCAGGTTGAAGGAAATTTTCACCCAAATATATGGCACGAATGTCTGCTGGTAATTTTTCTTCTAGCATACGATAACCTTGTTGAAGAAAATTTGCTACCTCATTAGGAGAAATACCTTCTCCCTCAGCCTGTAAATAAGCTGCAATCCTTGTTTCACTCCAGTGGAAGGTTTGAGCCATTAAGACTATCAATCTCAACATAGGTGGTAATTGGTCTAACGACTGTTCTACATAGCACCATAGAGGCGGAGAAGTGGTTTTCAGGGAATAATGAATACTTTCGGTAGGTGGTAGTTCTGTTTCATTGATACAGTAAGCTGTCATATTAATCAGCCAGTTTTGTAAAGTCATAGCTGGTGCTTGTGGTTCTGTACTTTCTAAGTTGACTCCACCGACTTGGTAGTAAATATGTTTCCAAGTCATGGCGAACAAATAATCCGCTTGTACTGGCGACCGCGCTGAATGCATAATCAAGGTGTAGACGATGGGACTATATCGGCAAAAAATCGCCGTAAAGTATCTTCCAGCGTCTGGGTGCTGTCCAAATAAGTTTATGAGTTCTTGGTCGCTTTTATGGAACAGTGACTTAACTAGAGGATGGTTGGATTCTGGAAAATGAGGAATTTGCACAGTCTTTTTTAATCTATGTTGCTAGAATTATCTGAGGGATGTATATTTTTCGTTAATCGCATAATATCTTGGTGTTGATGTATTTAGCACGAACATTTAGATTGAAAGTTTTCATACATACTTAAGTACCATTTTTAATGTTGGTCTTATTTAACTGTCTCGGATCGGATTTTAGATTGAAATTGAATATTTTAGATTAAACTTCTACTTATGGTTGAGCATGAGGATAATCCACAATCATCAAATCATGCAATTAATAATCCAAAATCTGACACAAGAAAATTTGCCGGGAAGAACATCTACACCGTCAACTAGCTCAACTTCAAGCAAAATCTAAAATCCGTCGATGCGCCCGTTTTGGGGGATATAATCTACACCCGAAACTTTCCGCAAAATCCCTGCATCTAAAATCCCTGCATCCAGAATCAATTCAATTCTTATATATTTACTGATTTATTCATGGTTACACCAGTCAACGCGATCGCTTACCTATTTACTCCAAATACTTTAGGCTCTTTTCTGCCGTTGGATAGCTTGTTCTCCACGCAGGGCATAATGGTGATGCTCCTAGCAGCTTATGCTGGAGCGATGTGGATGTTCCTCTCCAGCGCTCCAAAGGTACATACCGTTATGGTTTCCGATTTAGAGGTAGCCCGAGATTTATATGAAGGGCTATTAGATTTACCCGCAGCAGAAGTACCTTTGCACTATTATTACAATTACGAACAAACAATTGGTGCAACGGGAATCGATCCGATGTATTTGGGTAGCAGCCCTACCTATCCCAGCAGGATGTCAAATGCTACTGAAGGGCTTTGGTATCAACTTAAAAAAAATACTCAGCTACACGTAATTACTGGAGCTAGCTTGGGCAACAAAAGCCAACAGCGTCACGTATGTTTTGACCGTGATTGTTTAGAAATGATTTTATTACGAGTTGAAACACGAGGTTTAAAATTTAAAATTCGTAATCGCAAGCCACTGAATTTTTTGGTGAAAGATTACGACGGAAGAGTTGTTGAAATGGCAGAAGTCGCAAATTGACTTAGGAGTTAGGAATTAGGAGTTTTCCTCGTTACAAGGTGGAACCTTGTAATGCATTTATAGAGGCTCCGCCTCCACTGTAAAAAGAAGGCAGAGCCTTACGTATAGGGATTCCCAGACTCCGGCTGGGAACCAGTAAACTCCTTACTCCCTATTCCCTTTCTTAATTACTTTGCTCAAAAATTCTTTCCAGTCTCTTTACTAATTGCTCGGCTAAATCTAATAAATCAACTGTATCGCTATCATCGCTAAAACTGCGGTTTATTTTTGCAAAACTCGCGCTTTCTACTAATACTGTTTTGATCGCAAATACTCGATTTTGTAATTCGGAAAGTCTGAGACAATCTTCTAATTGAGTCGCAATTTCACAGAGTGATTTACCTTGCAACTGTTTTCTGGCGCTGACAGCAACCCAATCATCACTTTCTAAAAAAGTTGTTACCGATTCGACAAAATTAGTTTGCCTATTTTCATCTTCATCCCACTTTTCTAACCAATCTCCATCTACATCTTCAGCATACAAATATGCTGCTTCTAGTCCGTATCTAACTATGTCATTTTGTAATTTTTGAGCTGCTTCTACAGATTCTATAAACTTATCTAATCTCTTTTGACAGTCTATTGACATTTCTTTTACCATTTATGACTCGAATTATTAAGAGATATTGCCGATGCTCTAATTAGCTAATAATCAAAAACTAAAAACTAAAAACTGAAAGTTAAGTAAATACCTGTTTCTAGATTATTGCTGTTGTACAGCGTCACGTTAACTATTCGGTCTACAAAATCGGTTATACCGGGATTGTAGCTTAATAGTAATCCTTTATCTATCTTCCAAAAACGTAATGTGGATTCCCAATTGTTAAATTTATCTTGAAAAAATTCTTCACTTAAGCTAGTAAGTTGAACGCAAAGAGGTGTATCGTATTTACTACTTACGATTATGTCGGTAGCCATTGAAAAGTCGGCGATATATCTTTTTACGACAGTACCTCCACGGCGTTGAATACTATCGACAACGGATGCAATTAAATCGGCATCTTCTCCGGAAAATTCGCCAGACATTAATTTTTGTCTCCAAATGTAAAATTTAGAGTCATTTTCGCTCAACCATTTAGGAAACAAGTAGCTGTACCAGAATTTCAAACTTGGTTTAAGAGCATCAAAAGCTATTTGCTGTTCTTCATAGCTTGGTAAAGATTTAATCTGAAGCCAAACTTCAGCATCTCTAATTACTTGTTCTAAAAATAAAATTACAAATTTCTTTGCGGTTAACGAACCAGGTTTTAAATCTTTTACCCAACGGTTTATCTCATCTAATCTTCTTGCTAAATTTGGGTCTACTATAGATGCTTCCCTTCTAAGATATTTTAACCTATTTTTGATATCTTTCGCTTGCAAAAAATAATATCCCTCGCATCCTAAACTTAAGATTTAGATCGCCAACCGATTTTTGACTACACAGTATATATATAAATTAAAAAGGGTGCGTTAAGCAACAGCATAACGCACCTAAAAATGTAATTCCTAAGACTGATCTTCAGTTTTTTCGGTACTATTTTCTGGTTTGAGTAGGGGAAAGGCTATAACATCGCGAATACTTGCCGCATCAGTTAATAGCATGACTAATCTATCTATCCCAATACCCAATCCACCTGTAGGAGGCATCCCGTATTCTAAGGCAGTCAGGAAATCTTCATCCACACCTTGTGCTTCTAAATCTCCAGCCGCTTTTCTAGCTGCTTGCTCTTCCAAACGTTGACGTTGATCGATAGGATCGGTAAGCTCGGAGAAGCTATTAGCAGTTTCTCTTCCTACCATATATAATTCAAATCGTTCGACTAAACCGGGTTTAGAACGATGGGGTTTTGCTAAAGGCGAAATTTCAACGGGGAAATCTGTTACGAATGTAGGCTGAATGAGATTTTCTTCCACTTTTTGTTCAAAGGCTTCATTAAGAAGTTTACCCAAAGAAGGGCAATCATCTATACCTTCAATCCCAGCAGTTTTACAGGCATCTTTAGCTTCTGCTAAATTTTGTAAAGAATTAAAAT
This sequence comes from Rivularia sp. (in: cyanobacteria), assembly GCA_049649675.1. Taxonomy (GTDB): domain Bacteria; phylum Cyanobacteriota; class Cyanobacteriia; order Cyanobacteriales; family Nostocaceae; genus Rivularia. The sequence continues at coordinate 4,031 of JBARZF010000521.1, forward strand.
CTACACCTGAATATTCTTTCACCAACTCGTGCATTGTGACTCTTCGCCAAGGAGGAGTCAAGTCAACTTCAGTTCCTTGGTAATTAATTTTTAGCGTGCCGATAACTTCTTCACCAACGGTAGTAATAATACCTTCCGTTAAATTCATCATATCGTTGTAATCGGCGTAAGCTTGGTAAAGTTCAATGGTGGTAAATTCCGGATTGTGACGGGTTGAAATGCCCTCGTTACGGAAAATTCTTCCTAATTCAAAAACTTTTTCAAACCCACCGACAATTAAGCGCTTTAAATGAAGTTCGGTAGCAATGCGTAAATACAGCTGCATTTCCAGCGTATTGTGGTAAGTAACAAACGGACGTGCATCGGCACCTCCAGCTTCACCTTGCATCACCGGAGTTTCAATTTCAATAAATCCCCGCTCGTCTAGATAGCGGCGAATCCCAGCAGTAATCAAAGCACGACGACGAAAAGTTTGTCGCACTTCGGGGTTAACAATCAGATCGACATAACGCTGACGATAACGTTTAGTAATGTCAGTTAACCCATGCCATTTGTCGGGTAAAGGCAACAGGGATTTAGTTAGGACACTATATTCTTTAACGTAAACCGATAATTCGCCCTTTTCAGTCCGTTTTATAGTTCCCTTAGCTCCCAGAATATCGCCCATATCCGTAAGCTGTTTGAGATTTTTGAAAGCTTCGGCATCGATATCCGCCATACTTTCAGAAATACGCTTCTTCTCCAAATAAAGCTGAATAGTGCCAGTTTCATCCTGCAAAGTGAAAAACGCCAACTTACCCATGACACGACGTGTCATAACTCTTCCGGCGCAAGCCACTTCAAAATCAACTTCTTCACCGTTAGCGATATCGGCAAATTTCTCTTGTAATTCACCCGCGTGATGGGTTACTTCCCAGCTATAAGCATAAGGATTCATTCCCTGCTGTCGTAGCTGTTCTACTTTTTCTAGCCTCGTGGCACGGATATCTTCTTCCGACATGGTTTACGAACTTACGAGCAGCAAGATTTAATTATAGTTCTCAGCAAAATTGTACATTGATAATAGTCGGCTAAATTTTTATCTAACTTAAGGCAGAGCCGGATTAAAAGCAGAGTCATTCTAAGACTTGTATAAAGATGCGCTTTAGCCCATGCAGTGCGTTGCGGTAGCAACTGCCGCCCAGCCTCATACAGAGTTGGTGTTACTTATTCTACTTAATTACAACATTGTATTTTTTATATCTTTAAACTGCGAAATAATTAAGCAATAATTTTAAAACTTATGCTTAAAAACTATGCAAGCTAAGTTACAAATATAAATTATTTCTATGGAAAACAAAAAGCAATTAATTAGATGTGTTGAGTTTGTTTCTGATGAACTTGATGCCGATATGTTTTTATATAGTGCTGAAATTACTGATTTAAATGCTGATAAGTTAATTAATGAAATTAAACAAACGTCACCGAAAAGAGATAATGTAGTCTTGATTATGACTACTTATGGTGGGGACCCCGATGCTGCTTTTAGAATAGCTCGTTATATCAAGAGAAAATATAAAAAGTTTAGTTTATTTGTATTTGGTTATTGTAAAAGTGCCGGTACTTTATTGGCATTAGGAGCGGACGAAATTGTTATTTCTGATTTTGGTGATAATGGTCCTCTTGATGTCCAAGTGACCAAAGATGACGACTTTAGAAGCGAGTCTGTATTAGATATCCAGCAGGCACTAACTGTAATTAGACATCTGCGGGAAAACATTTATATGGTTTCCTTCGTTACATAAAAACCTAACCCCCTACCCCCCTTCCCAAAAGCGGGAAGGGGGAAATTAAGCCTCTCTCCTGGTAGGAGAGAGGTTTGGA
>JBARZF010000522.1:0-10746 GCA_049649675.1 Rivularia sp. (in: cyanobacteria)
TATCAGTTATCAGTTATCAGTTATCAATTACAGCGAACAATGTTGGGATGTTTTTCAATTGCCTGCTGCCCATTGTCTATTCCCTTTGAATCAAAATATGATGTCTTAGCTAAGATATCTATTGCCATATCATATCTTCTCTATTTGATAGAAAGTAATATTTTGAGAGATATTAAAAAACGCCATAAATCTATTGAACGATTCAATAGGTTTATGGCGTTTTCCGTAAGTACTTACTTTTGAAACAAAAATTATAAAGTTTTTATGAAGTTAGCCGGTAATGACCGCTAGAATCAAAACGAGCAATTGCTTCCCAGTTTGTTACGTCTTGTAATAAGGTTTGATAACCTAGGGTATTAGGATGAAGACCATCGCTACTCAAACGCTTAACTCTCCAAGCTTCGGAATGTTCCATCCATTTGTCGAAAATATCTAGATAAGGTATTGCTTGTTTCCGACAAGCAAGTCGAGTTGCTTCTTTATAACGATACTGGTCGTCGGGATTGTAGTACAAGCAGTTAAGAAAGGGCATTTTCATCTCATCCACTGGTACCATGCCTACAAATAAAACCGGACAAAGTTTTTGGGCTTGTTGCAGTAAAGAAGTAAGCTGTTCTTCAAAATTGGCAAAATTAGTGTAATTCTTACCGTCATGACGACCTACTCGCGCAGAATCGTTTACTCCGACTGATAATATAATTATGTCAGGAACTCTATTTCGTAACTCTCCGCGATGACGAAATTCTACTTCTAGCCTTTTTGCAACTTGTCCTGTGCGATCGCCACGTACACCCAAATTATAAAGAACGTGTCCGGCGCTTTCAGGTAACATCCAAGTTCGCCGCAATCTTTCAACCCAGCCACCTCCATCCGGGTCGCCAAATCCATAAACTAAACTATCCCCTAATGCGACAATCTTTAAAGGGTGAGTGCTATTCGGTACTACAGATAGCTGCATTGAAGGTACAAATGTTTGCATCTGAAAAGACTATATTTTATATCTTTAAAAGATTCTATACATTTCTACACCATTTCAGAACATTTTATTTGTTTCTTTTTGAAGAAAATACAAATTTTGGGAAGATTTGTTAATAAAATGACTTTTTTACTTAAAGATAATGTAAAGCAATTAAATATTTTTTCGCAGTGCCCGCTATAGATTGCAACGTCGATAGAGAATAATAATGTGTTTTATGTATTTTCGCCAATTACAGTTACGGTAAATACGTACAAAGATAGGTTAATTAATCAGAATTTAATCAATTATTTAAGAAAGCTTCAGTTAATACGCATATAGTTATGTATAGAAAGATAAGGTAAGAAAAAGGCTCAACGGGTCAATTGAGCCTTGGATACGTCGTAAGTGGTATGTCAAGTGATTCCGTTGCTTATGTTTCCATAAGTAATATTAATGTTCAAGTACAATGGGCTACATTGATTTTTCAATGAACAATTATCAATTATCAATTATCAATAAAAATTGGTAATTGCTTAGATTAAAAAATAATATACAAAATCTTGAGAGACGTTGCATTGTGCACGCCGTCTCTACATTTATAAAGGCGGCAAAACGTACATTCAACCAGCAACACTTAATCAAACACTGGTGACTGATAACTGATAACTGTATGACGCTACCGCGTCACGCTGCGCTAACACTGATAACTGATTCAAGGTGATTGATTTGACACCCATTTCATCCATTGTCTGAAGGAAGAAACAGGATTTAACTTCTTTACTCCGGGAGCGCGGGCGATTGCTAGTCCGTCTACGGTTCGTAAAACAGAATACTGCAAACCTAGAAAGCTATCTACTGCTGCATAAGGTCCGCCCAAGGTAATTGCACCCGCAGCATACATTTTACCTTTGTCGTTACGCATTTCTACTAATTCAAAGTCGTTAGCTACATCCAATCTTGATAAGTGATTTAATGGCAATCTATAACGCTCAACTAAATCCTCTAGTAATGGACTTGCCTGAACTTTAGCATCCAATCCCGTCGCATCAACAATAAAATCTGCATTGAGGGAAATTTGTCCGTTAGAACCTTTTTCTTTGATGCGGGTAAGAGTTCCACCATATTGAGCATCGCGTTCTACACTTTGCACTTCACCAAATTCAATTTTATACCAACCATCTCGCAAACTTTCTTCTGTAATCTGCTGCCAATCTAAACGATCTGCGGTAGTAGTACCTCCCCAATCTGCCAGTAAGCTCTTACGCTGTTCGGGAGTTGCATTTTCTAGCATTACCCGTAATTCACCACCCCAACAAGCTTTAGGCCAGTTAAACGGCTGAAATTCAAAATGATGCTTCACCATCCGCTGGGTTTTACCGAACTTATTACCCTTTGGTTTTGGCGATCGCATCAAGTGCAAAATTGTAATTTTGGGATTCTTCTTACGTGCTTCATAAATCCGTTGAATAATCCGAGAAGCTACAATACCGCGTCCTCGAATCAAAACCTTACCACCTTGACGCTCCAACTGTTCGTAAACGTGGTTATGGTCTTCATAAGCATTAACTACAGACTTAAAATCGCGATATTTCTCCCGATAAGCCTGTAAATCTGGAAGAAACTGAATTGCAGGATAACCTGTTGCTAAATGTAAAAAACGAGCCACGTAAAAAGCATGATCTCCTCTTCCCTTTGAATAAGCTACGCAATATCTACCATCATCAGTTTTACGAATTGCTCGTATTCTTCCATAACGATAGATTTGCTCCCAACCGATACGTTTCGCTTCCCTTTCTATAGAATCAAAAACATTATTTGCGCGGGGAGTATAAGTTTCAGCATAATCCGGTTCGGCGAAGACTTTCCATAGATATTTAAAAGAATCATTTAACCTTCCCTTACCAAAATCGCGCCAAGCTTCCCGCAAACCATAACTCGGCCAACCCCATATATTATCAGGACAAGAATCGGAATTAGAACGCAATCTTTCATGCAAAGGTATTTGCGAATTCAGACATAAGCGCTTATATCGAGCAAATGGTTCTTCATCTAAACCCAAAGCGATAATTTTTTCGCTACTAACACCATATATTCTTAATAAATCTGCCCAAATATAACTTCCTAAACCGCCTCCCAAAGCCAAATAATCGGTTTCCGAAACCTGCAAACCTGTAGCATGAAGTGCTTGTACCGGAACCTTTTCCTCTTGAAAAATTGGTGGTGGGAAACTCGAACCCAGAGGTGTTGCTGCTGGAGGTAAAGTAGCGTCTGGTAAATTAGTCGCCGGATTAAATTGAATAGTAGAATTAGTCGGGGTAGGTGCAGGTATTGCTACAGGTGTAGACGCTACTGTCGGTGTATTTAAAGAAAAAGAAACAGTTATTTCATAAGGCCCAATTTGTAAAGTATCGCCACTATTAATAACGCTGCGTTTCTGACGATTAGCATTAACATAAATGCCATTAACACTATTTTGGTCAACTACAACTAATTGGTCTTGTTCCCAATCAATCAGCCCATGATATCTGGAAACTTCACTACTATCGAGTAGTATTCGCGAAACACGCTCTCCCCGGAGTTCCGCAGGCATTTGAGAAAATTCTCTACCAAAAGTAATAGGAACCCTTAAATTTGGTTCTCGTAATTCCCCAGTAGCCGGATCTTCCCAACTCAAATGAATTTCTAAATTATTTGACATATATATTTTGGTTAGTAGTTAGTTGTTAGTTGTTATTTGTTAATTGGTAACTGCTCACTGTTAACTGTTAACTGCTCACTGCTCACTGTCAACTGTCTGGTGCAACTAAAACACTTATTGCAGCAGCTAAAGAAGTGCCGCACCAAGGACAACCAACTTGAATATGTTCGATAGAAGAAACTTTATGACACTTAGGACATTGCAAACCGTAAGAACCTTTTAGTAAAGGTGCCGTTGGGGAAGATGATTTTAACGGTGCTTTTTGAGAAACTGGTTGACTATTTTGTCCTGGTTTTGGCGGTTCCAAAATTGTTGCAGGGAAGCTATTAACTTGCTCCATACTAATATTAATAACTTTCAATTCCATTTGCCCCAAGCAGACAACGCTACCTTCATTCAAAGATATATCTCCTTTAACCAACTGCTTTCCATCGACTAAAGGAGGATTCTTTTCTCTTAAACTGCGAATATAAAACCGTTTTTCTTGAGAATTAAAAAATATTTCAACGTGTAAACCCGATACAGTAGGATGACTCAAAACAATATCGCACCGCTGCGGGTCGCGACCAATACGAACAGTACCAGCATTCTTACTAGGCTGCTGCTCGCAAATTATCTGAGTTTTTTCTTGTTCTGCATCGCGCCACTGTAAAGTTAGTGAATTCATTATATTAACAAGCTGTGAGCTTCTCTCTCTAACTAAGCAACTTCAATCATTGTCTGTGCGATTCCTAACACGAGCAAGTACAAGTAATCAAGCTTAAAAGATTTTAGATTTTAGATTTTAGATTTTAGATTCAAAGAATTACGAATGAGGAGTGAGTAGCGAGTTATAAGTTAATAATTATCTCCTCGTCACCTTGTCCCCTTATCTCCCCATCTCCCCATCTCCCCATCTCCCAATCTCCCCATCTCTCCATCTCCCAATCTCTTCCCCTCTCACCGATCGGAGGCCAACTTATCTGCAATCCTAGTAGTTTCGGGTAAACGATATTTCGGGGTACAGCGCAATACGTAATCAATTGCGGTTGGTAAACTAATCCGATGACCGCTAGAAACGTATACTGGTTTTACATTGGAACGAGTGCGTAATACTGCTCCTATGGTTTCATTTTTATGTATTAAAGGCTGCCAACTTCCTTTTTCTTGAGAAACTTCTTTATAATCACCTATCAACCAAGATTTGGCTACACCAATGGTAGGCAGATCAATAATTACACCCAAATGACTGGCGATTCCCATTCTACGAGGATGGGCTATTCCTTGACCGTCACACAGTATGATATCTGGTATCGTATTTATCTTTTGTAGCGCTTCGAGTACCGCTGGAATTTCACGAAATGATAGAAAACCAGGAATGTATGGGAAAGATGTAGGACGTTTAGCGATACTTTGTTCTTGTAGCTGTAAATCCGGAAAACTCAACACCGCTACCGCAGCACGGCTGGTTTTTCCATTGTCTTCAAAACCCATATCGACACCAGCAACGTACTTAACTGGTTTTTCAAATTTATCTTCGGTAATAACTTCTTTTTGTAATTCTTCTTGGATAACTTTCGCTTCTGATGTGGTTAAATTCCAATCATGACGTTGATTAATCTGCATATTTTAAACTGTAGTTTTACTGTAGGACTAAAGCATTTTTTGTAACTTTATAGCTTACTCACTGACTACGTGTTTATGTCATTATTCGCTGTGCTAACTTGCAAAGCCTTATTTAGAGTTAGGAGTGCGTAAGTACTAAACTTAACCGATATTTTCCCTTGTTTAGGACAGCTATGTCTTATCCCTGAGCAAGACGAAAAAGTCAGATTTAGCAAAATTGTAAATGTCTATTGGCGCTTGCGATCGCGCAACCCTACCTACAGGCAAAACCCAATGATGGTTCTTCTCTACATTTAACGTTTTAGGGATAAAAGTAACCAAGCAATTAATTGACTGAAAACTTTTAATATTCTGACAATAGGGCTTGACATAGTATCAATATTGATACTATGATTAGTTTAAAGTTAATACCCAGTCGTAGTCATTTTTTGGGAACCTTCTACTTATTGACTATGATTTGGTATAAAAACCTATGGCACAAATCGAAAAACTCCTTGCTCAGATAAAGAACAATCCGAAGAATGTTAGCTTTACCGATTTAATGAAGGTCTGTAATCATTACTTTGGAGAACCTAGACAGCAAGGATCAAGCCATTGTATCTATAAAACGCCTTGGGCGGGAGATCCACGCGTCAACATTCAAGAAAAGAATGGAAAAGCAAAGGTTTATCAAGTGAGGCAGGTGTTAGACGCTATTGAAAAAATGGAGGAAATACAAGATGGTTAACTACGAACACTACACTTATAAAGTTACTTGGTCAGAAGAGGATCAAGAATTTGTAGGACTCTGTACTGAGTTCCCTAGCCTATCTTTTCTCGATGAAAATCTAAGTAGTGCACTTGAAGGTATTACAAACTTAGTCCAAGATGTAGTAACTGATATGGAAGCGAATAATGAGAGGATTCCACAACCTCTTGCAGAAAAACCCTACAGTGGTAAATTTCAAGTTCGTATTCCTCCAGAACACCACCGTAGGCTTGCGATAGAAGCAGCATCGCAAAATGTAAGCTTAAATCGTTATATAAGTCTTAAACTCGCTTGCTAAAAGCGCTCCAACACTTCCTTATCTCGTACAAAGCCCTACTGATTTACCCTTTGGGCATGGGTGGTTATTTCTTTTTGATTGAGCGTTACGGGTACATTTAAGGCTCCGGTTGGTGCGTGACACCAAAAGCTCTATTTTTCATTTCCTTCTCGATCGAAGTGTCACACAGCGGCACGACAATAATGGGGGAAGAAAATCTACACCCGGACACTTGCTACAACTCTGGGAACCAGAGCAACGCAGTGTCCTCGCTTTTTGCCTCCCCTACAATAAAAATGTGCCAGTTGCGGCCATTCCTGATAAACTCTAAAATTTTTATTTAGGTAATTGCTGCTAAAAACACCACAATTTTCACTAGTGATTACTAATTATCACTTGCCATAGAGGGCGAAAGTATACCAATTACCGAATTTCACTTCACCACAACAAAATTCGGTACTAAAGAATCCAACCAATTATTAATACTGCGATCGGATAAATCGTTTAAAGAAACAACTCGTTCTATTTGATTAAAATTTTGCTGCATTGATTTACGATAAGTTGGATCGTAATGTGATTCCAGCATATCTTTGACAAATGATTCCCAATCTTGGTTATTTATCATCCGATACCATTTACTTATCCTGTTCCAGCCACAGTTAGATTTTAATTTTTCTAACTTTGCTTTGAGAATTTCGGGATTATCAATTAAATGTGGATATTCTGCTAACAAAAATTGCACTCTAACATCAAGCGGTAGTTTCATTTCAACACAGCTAGATTGCTTCATTTCCTTCCATAAAGATTGAGGTAAATGAACTTGTCCTATTTTGTTACTTTCTGATTCTACCCATACCGTTCGATCGGGATTGAAGCCTTGTAGTGCTTGCAACAATTTCGAGTCAAAATACTTTTGCGTTGGCTGAGGAGAAGGTTTACCAAACCATTCTTCACCTAACAAAGAGCCACGATGGTTTGCTAAAGCTTCCAAATCTAATACTTGAAAACCTCTTTGATGCATATTTCTTAAAATATGGGTTTTTCCGCTACCAGTTAAACCGCATAATATTTTGTAATTTAATTGTTGCGGTAAAGAATCTAATTCTTGACGTACATAACTACGATAAGTTTTGTAACCACCTTCAAGTAAAGTGACTCGCCAACCAATTTGTGATAATACTGTAGCCAGACTAGCAGAACGTTGACCACCTCGCCAACAATAAACTAAAGGCTGATAGTTTTTTTCTTTGTCAGCAAAGTGTTCGTTTAAGTGTTTAGAAATATTTTTGGATACAATTGCAGCCCCTATTTTCCGAGCTTGAAAAGGTGAAAATTGCTTGTATATCGTTCCAACTTCAGCGCGTTCGGCATCATTTAAAACCGGCAAGTTAATTGCACCGGGGATGCGATCTTCTGCAAACTCGCTACTTGAACGAACGTCGATTATCTCACTATAAGTTTCCTTATGTGGTTCTTTAGTATATTTGAGCGAAGCAACCATTGCAGTCAAACTCTATTTTTTCAATTATGACATTCCCGAAAAGCCGTGAGACTTTGTATTGAAAGCAAATTCTATTAATTGGAGCAAGGCTCGAACATCAAATTAAATCTACTTTACCTTACATCAAGTTACTTGCTTGATAAACTTTTCTTAAATATCTATAACTCGATACTTGAGAAGCTGTATGATTTTATGCAAATATAAGGCTTTTAGTTGATTAATAAGCCGATTAGACCATCGAGGCGTTAAATGTCTTTTTTATGAAAGCAAGCTTGACATCAGCTAGCCCAAACAAATAACTTTGTATTTTTTAAACCGTATTTAGGGCATCAACCATTTACATAAGTTCATAAACTTAATACACAGAGTATTCCCTATGAAACGATTACCATCATTGCCCCTATGGATTCCCTATCCAAATGCTTGGTTAAGTGCTTTAATGTTGTCGGTGTTAATGGGTACATTTTTAGGTATCCTCAGACGCTATGCGGATTCACTTTACAATTTGCCTAAATTAACAAACACTCCCGAACAATTGACCGTCATTGTTATTTTATTATTAATCTTGCCCATACCGGCGATCGCACTTTTTCATCATTTATTTCTCAGTCGTTTTATGTCTCCAATTCCAGGAGAAAGAATAAACGTGACTTCCGGATTTTTTCCCGGATTATTTAGTTGGTGGGAAAGTTTATATAGCTGGATGGTGATTGTTTTATCTACTTTGATAGCAACTTTAATTTGTACGCCTTTTTTACCATTATTTCAGCTTAACTACACAAAAGTAGCAGTAACATACGCAGAAAATCCCAGTAATCTAAGATTGGCATTTGCTGGCGTATGGATTTTATGCGCCGCTATATTTTACCAAATTGCATATTTATTTAAAGCGCGTCTTGTGTTCAGCGATAGTATAGATGAAATAGATACTGATAAAAGTAAATCAAAACAAGTTGATATTGAAGAAGATCAAGTTATCTCAACAACTGTTGTTACTACCAGCGATACTACTAAAAAAGCTTCTGATGATACCGTTGTAGTTAAAAAGCAAAAAAAATCAAAGACATTTCTGAATATATTTGTTCTTAGTTTAGTCGGTGCATGGCTGTATATGTTTTTCACCTTACCAGACGTTCAACAGAGTATATCGTCAGGTAATTTCGGAGAACAAATTCAAAAAAGAATTAGTACAGAAGCCAAAGTAGTTAATACTCAGGTTTCTAAATTATCAGATCAAGGAACCTCTTTCAGCGAAGCATTAACTATTGCGAATAGTGCGGCACAAACAGAAGAATTAGCAACCTCTCAAGAAGATTGGAATACCGTTGTAGGTAAATGGAAAGCAGCCATCAACTTAATGCAAACCGTACCACCGGAAAGTCCTAATTATATAGTAGCCGAACAAAAAATCGGGGAATATCAGAAAAAGTTAAATAAAGCAGAAAAGCAAGCTGTTAAAGCGGATTAATTTTTAGTTTTTAATAATATTCGGCGTTTCTTTTAACGGAATCCCATGACTTATAGTTGTGGGATTTTTTGTATTTATCCGAAATAGTTTTTAAGTGAATATACTTGCATATCGGTAATTTTAACAAAAAAAATCAATGATGTTAGTAATGCTTTTAAATGGGGAATCCTGGAAATTAATGGTAATTATTTATTCTCAAAACTTCATAGGTATTGCTCATGAGACAGGAAAATATTGATGAAATCATAGATTATTCATTTTTACTACTTCCCCATATTGTCTGTGCAGATGGACAAATACATAACAAAGAAGCTCAAGCTCTGCATGAATTAGCACAACAGAGCAGCATGGGAAAACACACCATAGAAGAAATGGAGAAAATTCTTGCTCAAGACGAAAACTCACTATCAGTAGAGCATATAGCAGGTAAAGTTTCCCCAGGTGAGCAAAATGAAGCAATGCGACAAATGCTTGCTATTGCCTATATTGACGGTTTCTTTTCACCGTTAGAGCGGGAAATGGTGGATTTAGTCGCAGAAATTTGGAATTGGCAAACAAAGGAAGTTAAGCGGCTTATTGAAGAAGCAGAAAATTTAGGTACATCTCCAAGTACTAATAATGACGAAAAAGAACAACTACAACTTTCTTTCGGTGCGCGACTTCTCAAAGGAGCAGACTCAATACTTTCACATAAATTAGTAGATAAATTAGGGGAAATTGCTCCTGAAAATCTAGGTTTACAAATTGAGCGACTCCGACGAGAAATATTATTAACTGGTGCTGAATATGATTATGCTATCGAGCAATGTGCCACTGTTGCTGTTGAAGATTATGAGTTTGCAACCCTTGCTTTGAAAAGAACAGGTTTAGCGCTGCAAGATTTAGGAAAAGGTATCCAAAAACAATTAGAAGTAGTTAATAGTAGAAAAAATACTAAAGGTGAAGCTGCTGAAGTAGCGAAGCAACTTGAAACTACCAGAAAATTTCTCACTGTAGATATTATTAAAGAAATTGAAAGTGTACGCGAATCGCTTGCAGCTAAACAACGCGCTCTCAATCATTTTAGTATTGCTTTCATAGGTAAAACCAAGGCTGGAAAAAGTACTCTCCACGCTATTGTTACAGGTGGTGGCTGGGATGCAATCGGTGTAGGTAAACAGCGTACTACTCGTTTAAATCGAGTTTATGAATGGAAAAATATTCGTATTATTGATACTCCCGGTATTGGTGCCCCTGGTGGAGAAACTGATGAAAAAATCGCTCAAAGTATTGTCGAAGAATCTGATGTTATCTGTTATTTATTGACAAATGATAGCGTACAAGAAGCTGAATTTGAATTCTTAAAACTATTAAAAGAGAAAGCTAAACCGCTAATTATTTTACTCAATATCAAAAATAATTTACGCGACACTCGACGTTTAGAATATTTTTTGAAAGAGCCAAACAAACCATTTACTAAGACAGGTAAAAATGATTTATCTGGACATATTG
>JBARZF010000523.1:0-3013 GCA_049649675.1 Rivularia sp. (in: cyanobacteria)
TCCCAAGCGAGCAAGATGCTCGCACTACCTGTGGATTTTTCAAAAACTGGGATGCTCCTAGTAAGTAGTTTATTCTATCTTGATCTTAGTAGTGGAATTTACGTAGTTTCGGTGAAGCTAATCGGCAAGTTTAAGTAATATTACTTGGTTCATGATATTCTTCTCTCACCAAAGATATTTAAACCAATTATTATGCTTAATCGTGCAGGTTCAATCTTTTTTTTAACAACGGCATTTACGGCAATTTTCTCAAATCAAATTACGTTAGCCGAAAGCGTGAATGTCTATTTTAGCGGCACCGTTGAACCTCACGCTAGTTTCCAGATTTCCACCCCTGTTAAGATAGAATCAAGTTTTTCTAATAAAGCCGGTAAAAGTACTAACGGGTTTACTGATATAACTCCTGCAAAAATTAACGTTCAAACCACTACCCCTACAACAATTAGCGTTTCTTCTCCCAAGTTTTCTAGTTCTAACTCCGATACAGCTAATACAGAACATACCGCAACTTTGAGAGTTGATTCCGATGGAGTTAGCGGTAAAAATTTGACTTTGCCTGCGGGTAACAACACTGTAGAAGTTGATATGTCATTAAAGCAAAATCAAGGGTTTACTCCAGGAACTTATAATTATGACGTTACTTTAACTATGGTGAATCCATAGAATTTAAGTGATATCGCTGAAGTGGTTGGTAACAATAAATAGCTACAAAAGAATGCGTAGATTAATCTAACTATTTATAATGTTGCACCGTTTCGCGATCGCTTCAGGTTTATTACTTACAAGTTTTACTAATTTTATTCCAACTGCTCTAGCTGAAGTGAAATTTAGCAATGCCCAATCCGGTACTATTGAGATATCGGGAGGAGATTATAAAGTATTAGAGTCAGTAGTACCCGGAAATATTAACGTTAATGTCCCTCCTGATACTGCTGCTCAAATTACAGTTTTATCACCGAGCTTTGCATCTGGTGCTTCCAAAGATCCAGGTGGTACAAAAAGGATAGGATTTTTAGAATTTGGTTCAAACAAACTCAGCAGCGATGGGAATAACAATACAGCGACTTTACCTGCTGGGGATACTAATTTAGAAGTCGGATTGCGTATAGAACGTCCGGTTTCATTTACTTCAGGGACTTATAATTATGCTGTGAATCTTAGCGTTACGATTACACCGCAGTGAACCATCTTTAATTTTGTAGGGTGTGTGACGGCTAAAAATAATTATCAACGCATAACGAGATAAATTGATTCTGCCGTCACGCACCATTTCAATTAATTGATGCTGTTTTCGTAGGGTGTGTTATCGCGCAACGTAACGCACTGCAAAATTTAACATATAACTCAACATTTAATTTTGTAGAGACGCGATATATCGCGTCTCTACATTTTGAAATTCACACAAATAAAACAAATTATTTTTTTGGAATTGTCACATTAACGTTAAAAGGAATCCGATTGTTGTTATTTACTCCCCATCCTAATTCACCAGTTAACTGATATTCTCCCGGTGTTAATTTAGGTTGATTTTTACTGAGAGATTTCGCGGTAACGTAACGCTCTGCTTCTGCTAAGACGGTTGTATCGGAAATATTTCCTTTTTGAATTACTTCTTTCCCTTTCTTTAATTTCCAATCTCCGGCGACTATTGCGGATGCTTTACTTTGGTTGCTAACTAATAGCTGGATTTGGTTGGTTTTTGGATTAACCCTAGCGCTAGCGAAATTTAAATTTGGTGAAACATCACCTTTACGAACGTACACAGCAACGCCGATACGAGGGATAATATTAGTTTGCAAGGTGACGTTGGTTTTGGAATCGGTTTCTGTTATCGTTTCTTTTTGCAAGTTTTCGGTAAAAATCATTGTCCGATATTCACCATCGGGTAAACTAGGTGGAAAACGCACGATAAAACGAATATTGCGCTTTCTTGATGCACCTACTTGTAACTCTCTGGGAGAAAATTGCAGGTAAGGAGTTAAATCTGTGGGGCTTTTAGATAAAGTTTTGAATCCGGTTTCTTTGTCGTAGGTGAAGGGTGAAGTGTAAACCCGAGCGCGGAAGTCTTGAGAATCTGGATTATAAACGCTAATTCTACCTTGTGCTTGTCCGCGTTTAGCTTCAGTTTCAACCACCATCGGGGAAATAGAAATATTTGCTTTGGCGATTCCCGAAAGTAAGAAGCTAGATAATAAGACGCTAGCTAAGGGTAATGTAAATTTCCTGATGGAAGCAAAATTCATCGATAATTTAAATAGGTGGTGAGTAATTTTACAGAAGCGAAAAAGATATTCAAATATATCGGGATATACTGAGTAAATCGGTTGGAAGCTTGCAGGCTTTAACCAACCGATTGAGTAAAAATTAAATTCGATTTTCTGAGGGAACCATTATCTTGTTTAAATTGGTTCCTTCTTTGTTTGGAAGGATTTAACTAAAGACTAAAAACTAAATCTCTTAGTTAGGAACAGCAGTTAAAATTAAAAGATTGAAGCAAAGTAAGGCTGAAAAAATACATAATTTACGCAATTCGCTATTAAAAGATGAAATTAAGTTAGAAAAGCCTTTAAATTACCTTGATACTCCAATAAATATCGCTTCATCTAATTTCACTACGTTTCCCATTGGTTTAAATATCGGTAAGCGCAATGTGAAAGCGGGTGTTTTGGTACGAGGCAATGAAGATGGTTCCAGAGCAATCGATTTTCAAAATTGGCTTTTACCTTACGATGCGGTAATCCAAGCTTTGAAGTTGAATGTAAAAACTTTACCCGATGGACAGTTAGAGGTTCGCTCTCCGGGAATTGTGACTCGTATCAACCCCGAACAGCTTCGCAATGATTCGGAATTAGGATTGGTTTTTTCAATTGCAGATTTACAAAGACTATTAGACATCTGCGGGAAAACATTTATATGGTTTCCTTCGTTACATAAAAACCTAACCCCCTACCCCCCTTCCCAAAAGCGGGAAGGGGGAAATTAAGCCTCTCTCCTGGTAGGAGAGAGGTTTGGA
>JBARZF010000524.1:0-23714 GCA_049649675.1 Rivularia sp. (in: cyanobacteria)
CTATGTAATATTACTCTCCTGGGTAAGCTAGCTTAATTCACTGTTTTCTTCGATTATCTGTTGTTTAATGCCAGATATATTGAAGAGTAAATGCCTTGCGATCGCCAATAATGCTGTATCGCTGCTTTTCTTGGCGACATAGCTAGTATAGGTCTAATAAATCATGCATCCATAACATAAATAAAACGAAATTAGTAAAAGCGTTTGTAATGAATATAATAACTATGCTGTAGGGGTTGTCTCGAACAAGAGCGACGAGTAAATATTGACTTGTTCAACCTACCAGATAATTATTGTAGGGTGGCAGCAAACCGGGAAGTATAGGTCTTAAATTAGCGATAAATCCCTTGGAAACCAGGTTTTGCACAGAAAATTCAAATATTATTTTTAATTTTTGTCAGAGAATAATACGTAATTATCCGGACTTGATATAATAACTCTTTAGATAAGCAATACAGAAAATTTATCATCAATTAATAGATTCTTTTTCTATATTTTTGATATATCAAAAATCCTTTATATAACTTTATTTACACTTAACTTTATAGAAGTAGATAAAGTAATTTTGTGATTTTTAATCTGCCAAAATCAAAAGTCTTGAATTGTCCTTCAATCGCAAACAAAGCTTTTTCATTTTTTCACAGACAAAACAGCTATATTTATCTGGTCTTTACAATTTACAGTAAAAATACGGTTAGATTATATACTGAGAAAATAAAAATTTCTCTCAATCGAATCATAAGAGAACTATTCATTCATCTACCTTAAAAAAATTAGAGGCAGTTTTTATGAAAGCAGTAATTTTGGCTGGAGGTTTGGGTACGCGGTTAAGTGAGGAAACTAGCGTTAGACCAAAGCCGATGGTAGAAATTGGTGGTAAGCCAATTCTTTGGCATATTATGAAAATTTATGCCGCTCACGGTATTAATGATTTTATTATCTGTTGTGGTTACAAAGGTTACATTATCAAGGAGTATTTTGCTAACTACTTCTTACATATGTCAGACGTAACTTTTGATATGCGCTTTAACCAGATGAACGTACATTCTGGCTATGCCGAACCTTGGCGCGTCACCTTGGTAGATACAGGGGATAATACCCTAACAGGTGGAAGATTAAAGCGAGTTAAAGAGCATATTGGTAACGAAACTTTTTGCTTTACCTATGGTGATGGTGTCAGTAACGTTAATATCACCAATATTCTTAAATTTCATAAAGAACAACAGACTTTAGCCACTTTAAGTGCAGTACAGCCTCCGGGGCGCTTTGGTGCGATCGTTCTAGGACAAGAACAAACGAAAATTACCAGTTTCCGGGAAAAGCCAGAAGGAGATAACGCTTGGATTAATGGTGGCTTTTTTGTCTTAGAACCTCAAGTAATAGATTTTATTGAAGACGATTCTACCGTTTGGGAAAAAGAACCATTGGAAAAGCTGGCTGACATGGAACAGCTATCTGCTTACAAACACGATGGATTTTGGCAGCCAATGGATACTTTACGAGATAGAAATTATTTAGAAAACCTTTGGAAGAATAACGAAGCTCCTTGGAAGGTTTGGTAAAAAATTGTAGAGACGGGGCGTATTGCTACGTCTCCCTAAGAGTTGTTAATTGTTCGATTACTTTAGTTTCAGGGGAGCTTAGAAAAACAAATGTATGATTTCGTAATTGTAGGTGGGGGTATAGTTGGTCTTTCTACCAGTATGGCTTTAGGGGAACGCTATCCAAAAGCAAGGATTTTAGTTTTAGAAAAAGAAAACCAAGTAGCGTTTCATCAAACTGGTAATAATAGCGGTGTTATTCACTCTGGTATTTATTACAAACCTGGTAGCTTCAAGGCTAGATTCTCCCGCGAAGGTTGCCGTTCGATGGTGCAATTTTGCCAAGAACACGGCATTGACCATGAAGTCTGCGGTAAAGTTATTGTTGCAACTTCTCCCGAACAACTTCCTCGTTTAGAAAATCTCTACAAACGGGGTTTAGAAAATGGTTTAGATGTTAAAAAAATTACGAGTGAAGAAGTTAAGGAAAAAGAACCCCACGTAACTAGTGTTGCAGGAATTTGGGTAGCATCAACTGGGATTGTAAATTATAAGCAAGTTTGCCAGAAATACGCGGAAATTATCCAGCAACAAGGCGGCGAAATCAAATTCAACACTAAAGTATATAAAATAGTTGCTCTTGCTCAAAATCAGGTTTTAGAAACTAATAATGGCAGTTTTGAAACCCGCTTCGTAATCAACTGTGCTGGCTTGCATTCTGACCGTATAGCTAAATTAGGAAACGTCGATCCCCAGGCTAAGATTGTACCTTTTCGCGGTGAATATTACGAATTTATCCCAGAAAAACGTCATTTAGTAAAAGGTTTGATTTATCCGGTTCCCAATCCAGATTTTCCCTTCCTTGGCGTTCACTTTACCCGGATGATAGACGGTACCGTTCATGCAGGACCAAATGCCGTACTTAGTTTGAAGCGGGAAGGTTATAAGAAAACAGATTTTAATCTACGCGATTTTGCTGAAGTAATGAGTTATCCCGGCTTCTGGAAACTCGCTGCAAAACACTCAGATGAAGGAATTAAAGAAATTATTCGTTCTTTTAGTAAAGCAGCTTTTGTAAAAAGTATGCAACAACTAATTCCTGAAGTTCGCTCGGAAGACGTAATTCCTACCCACGCAGGGGTTCGCGCTCAAGCTTTGATGAACGACGGAAAGTTAGTAGACGACTTTTTGATTGTTAAAGGTCAAAACTCCGTTCATGTGTGCAATGCACCTTCTCCAGCAGCTACTTCTTCTATAGAAATTGGAAAAGCTGTAGTGGCAGAAATTCCCGAACAAGCGCATCTCAAACCAGCAGCAGTCAATTGCTAGTTTAATTTCGTAAAAAATCCAAAATTGAACGACTAATAATTAATAGGAATCAAAGATCAATGAAAATTCTCGTTACTGGTACAGAAGGTTATCTCGGTTGTTTGTTAGCTCCGTTGTTAATTGAACGGGGACATCAAGTAATCGGTGTAGATACTGGTTATTACAAAGTTGGTTGGTTGTACAACGGTACCGAAACTACTGCTAAAACCTTAAATAAAGATATTCGTAATATCTCCTCGGAGGATTTGCAAGGGGTAGAAGCTATAGTTCACATGGCCGAACTATCCAACGATCCTACCGGACAACTATCACCAACGATTACATACGATATCAATCATGTTGGTTCGGTTCGTCTTGCCAAACTAGCGAAACAGGCAGGTATACGCCGCTTCGTATATATGTCATCCTGTAGCGTTTATGGTGTTGCTACCGAGGGTGATGTTACCGAAGAATCGCCGGTTAATCCCCAAACTGCCTATGCAGAGTGTAAAACCTTTGTAGAAAGAGATGTTCAACCGCTTGCGAGCGATGATTTTTCTCCTACCTTCATGCGGAATGCGACTGCTTTCGGTGCTTCCCCAAGAATGCGCTTTGATATTGTTTTAAATAATTTGGCTGGTTTAGCTTGGACTACCAAAGAAATTAAAATGATTAGCGATGGTACTCCTTGGAGGCCATTAGTTCATGCGCTAGATATTTCTAAAGCGATTATTTGTGCTTTGGAAGCTCCTCGCGATATCGTACACAACCAAATATTTAACGTCGGAGATACCGCTAATAATTACCGAGTTAAGGAAATTGCTGAATTTGTTGCTGAAGCATTCCCTGGATGTAAGTTGAGCTTTGGCGATAACGCTTCGGATAACCGCAGCTATCGAGTTTCCTTTGAAAAAATCAATACTGTTTTACCTGGCTTTAAATGCGATTGGGATGCCCGTCTGGGAGCAAAACAATTGTTTGATGTGTTTAACCAAATTGACATGACTGAGGAGATATTTTTCTCTAGAGGATTTACTCGCTTAAAACAGTTAGAGTATTTGATTCGCACTCAACAAATCGATAAAGATTTCTTCTGGGCTAAGAAGGGCTAAGAAGTAAGAACAATATTTAAGCTTTTAATTCGAGCTACAAATATATTCCATCTCAATAAAACAGGTACGGGAATTCCCGTACCATCACATCAAAAAAACAATTATTGCAAAGGGGTTGCCATGATTTTTACCGAAACCGAACTTCAAGGAGCTTACACCATCGATTTAGAAGAAAAACACGACCACCGTGGTTTCTTCGCTCGTACTTTCTGCGCTAAAGAACTTGAAGCACATGGTCTAAAGCCAGTGGTTGCTCAGTGTAATTTGTCTTTTAATCATAAAAAAGGCACTTTGCGGGGAATGCACTATCAGGTAGATCCAGCCGCTGAAACAAAAATAGTTCGCTGTACTAAAGGTGCTATCTACGACGTAATTATCGATATGCGTCCCGACTCTCCTACTTATTTACAGCATTTCGGCGTGGAATTATCAGCAGACAACCACCGTGCTTTATACGTACCGGAAATGTTTGCTCACGGCTATCAAGCACTAACTGATGGTTGTGAAGTTATGTATATGGTCGGTGAATTTTATACCCCTGGATACGAAAAAGGGTTGCGCTACGACGACCCATTTTTCAACATCCAATGGCCCTTAGAAGCTACCGAAATGTCGGAAAAAGACACCAAATGGCCTTTGATGAGAATGATGAGTGTTGGGGGCGCTTCCTAATCGCCCTAGTTTAATTCACCCGAATGCACTAGTTGCAATAACCAGGAGGCAGAGCCTCTAAACCTTAGTTCCCAGGCTGAGCCTGGGAACCAGGATAAAAAAAACACAAAGTTATTTATTACTCAAACCAAGATATCTAACAGGAATTAAATTTATGATTATCATAGACAACGCTTTACAAAAACGTGCCGAAGCAGGAAAACCAGTCAAGGTAGCAATGATTGGCGCGGGTTTTATGGGGCGCGGAATTGCCAATCAAATTGCTAATTCGGTTCCTGGAATGGAATTGGTGGCGATTTCTAACCGTAGTGTAGATGCTGCGAAACGAGCTTATACAGAAGCGGGAATTGAAACTGTTAAAGAAATTTCCAATGTAGCGGATTTGGAAGATGCTGTAAAAAAAGGTGAATATGCTGTTACCGAAGACGCAATGCTGCTGTGTCGCGCCGAAGGTATTGATGCAATTATCGAAGTAACCGGGGCAATTGAATTTGGCGCTCATGTTGTGATGGAGGCGATCGCTCATCGCAAGCACATCATTATGATGAATGCCGAACTTGACGGTACTATTGGTTCAATATTGAAACTTTATGCCGATAAAGCCGGAGTCGTTCTCTCAGCTTGTGATGGGGATCAACCGGGGGTAGAAATGAACCTCTATCGGTTTGTTAAAAGTATTGGTTTGACTCCATTACTTTGCGGAAACATCAAGGGATTGCAAGATCCTTACCGCAACCCAACTACTCAAGAAGCATTTGCTAAACGTTGGGGACAAAAGCCTCATATGGTAACTAGCTTTGCTGACGGTAGTAAAATTTCCTTCGAGCAAGCAATTGTTGCTAACGCTACGGGAATGAAAGTTGCTCAAAGAGGAATGCTGGGCTACGACTTCAAAGGTCATGTGGATGAAATGACTTCAATGTATGATATAGACCAGTTAAAGGAACTTGGCGGTATAGTTGATTACGTTGTCGGAGCTAAACCAGGTCCCGGAGTATTTGTTTTTGCAACTCATGACGACCCCAAACAGCAGCATTATCTTAACCTGTACAAGTTAGGTGAAGGTCCTCTTTACAGTTTCTATACCCCCTATCATTTGTGCCATTTTGAAGTACCTCTGTCAGTAGCCCGTGCGGTACTGTTCCAAGATGCTGTCATGTCTCCTTTAGGAGGCCCCCTTGTAGATGTGGTAGCCACCGCGAAAATTAATCTTAAGGCTGGAGAAACCCTTGATGGCATTGGCTACTATATGACCTACGGCCAATGCGAGAACTCAGAAGTAGTTCGCGAACAAAACTTGTTACCAATGGGATTAGCCGAAGGATGTCGTTTAAAACGAGACATCTCCAAAGACCAAGTTCTCACCTACGATGACGTAGAAGTACCACAAGGTAGACTGTGCGACAAACTGCGAGAAGAACAAAACGCTTACTTTACTCGATCTAAAACCTTGGCAATAGCTAGATAAAATAACGGTTTTGAAAGTGATGCTTTACGCTATCATTTTACCTTAGTAGCGTAGAAGACATAAGTTGCGTAGTGAAGAGTCTTCCTCAAGATTCTTCACACAACATTCAATTTCTCCACCGTTAGTTCAAACTTTATCCAGCTTTGTCAGGGACATTTATTTATGAAAACTAATTTAATTAAGCGCGTAACGGACAACGTTGCTGTAGTAGCCGACAAAATACAAGGTCGTCTCGAGAGGCGGCGGATGATTTCACTTGAGCCAAATAAACCAGCAGTTGGAAACGTACTAATATCCTATGTTGTAGATCCATTTACTTTAAAACCGGGGCAATCCGTCCCAACTTCTCATACCCAACATTGGGAATGCCTGCAAATGGCTAAAACTTTTTTAGATTTTGGTTATAACGTTGATGTTATCTGGTTTTACAACGACGTATTTATTCCTAAAAAAGACTATACCTTTTTTATCGAAACACGTTGGAATTTACAAAGATGCATACCATTCTTAAATAAGGATTGCATCAAAATACTTCATTCCGATACAGCGCATATCTTATTTCATAATGCAGCAGAAGCTAATAGATTATTAGGATTGCAGCAAAGACGCGGTATTACTTTAAGTCCTCAAAGATTTGAGCAACCTAACAAGGCCATTGAATACGCCGATTGCGCTACAGTTCTTGGCAACGAGTTTACGATGAATACATTTAAATACGCCAATAAACCGCTGCACCGAATTCCAATTTCTGCTCCAATGCTATATCCTTGGCCAGATAAAGATTTTGCCGCTTGCCGTAAAAACTTCCTTTGGTTTGGTAGCGGTGGTTTAGTTCATAAGGGATTGGATTTACTTCTAGATGCCTTTTCCCAAATGCCGGATTACAATTTAACTATTTGCGGTCCGATTAGTAAAGAAAAAGAATTTGAAGAAGCTTTTTACAAAGAACTTTATCAAATCAAGAACATTCATACAGTTGGTTGGGTTGATGTTACCTCTCAAAAATTTATAGACATTGTTAACAGTTGTTTGGGTATTGTTTATCCTTCTTGTTCTGAAGGTGGCGGCGGATGCGTTATCAACTGTATGCATACGGGATTAATTCCAATTGTAAGTTATGAATCTAGCGTAGATGTCAGCGATGATTATGGTGTTATTTTAAAAGAAAATTCTATCGAAGAAATTAAGAAAAGCATTGAGAATATTTCAAAATTAGATCCATCGCAACTCGAACAAATGGCTAAGAACTCTTGGGAATTTGTGCGAGAAAATCATACAAGAGAGCATTTTACTCAAGTCTATAGAGAAACAATTGAAAAAATTATGTTGCAACACGGGATCAAAAACGAGTTATTAACCTATGCTTAAACAGCCTTTAAACCAATTACGAATAACTTTAGGAGCAGCCGTTAGAGATGCAAACTACAATGTATTTTATAATTGGTTGCTACGTTTCAAAAGCAAACCAATAGAGGCGAACAATAAATCAGCAATAGTCTTTTCTCCACACCAAGATGATGAAACTATAGGCTGTGGAGGAACGATCGCTATCAAGCGTTCTCAAGGAATACCAGTTAAAGTGGTGTTTCTCACAGATGGACGTTTTGGTAGTAAACCAGATTGGGTTAAACCGGAAAATGTTATCCAATATCGTCAAGAAGAAGCGAATAGCGCTCTTGATATTTTGGGAATTGAACCTTCACAGGCTCTATACCTGGGCGAAACTGATGGTTCTTTAGGTCAACTGTCTCCAGAGAAACAAAACTTATTAATTAGTAAAATAGTCGAAATTATCCAATCTTTTGAACCACAAGAAGTTTACGTTCCACATTACCACGATGGACATCCAGACCATGAAGCCACTTACTTTTTAGTTCATAGTGCCATTCAAAGATCGAAAATGCAGATAGAACTTTTGCAATATCCGATTTGGATGCTGTGGCGAAATCCGCTGTCAAAACATGAATATTTGCATAAAAATAGTCATGCTTACCGATTATCTATTGGTAGCTTTAAACAAAAAAAGCATCAAGCAATTGCAGCTTACAAATCTCAAACCCCCAATTTGCCTTCTAGCTTTAAGCAGGCAATATATTCATCTTACGAAATGTTTTTCAAAGATTAAATAGATGAAGAAAATATGGAAAGTAATTGAAAATTAAAAATATTTGTAAAACGACGAATAAAAATGTTAAATATTCCGATTAAAATATAAGCTCCAATAAAAATTCAACTTACCTTTTAAACACTGCTTACAGGCGAACTGTAATTTCATAGGAAAAAAATGAAAATTGCCTTAGTTCATGATTATTTAACCCAACGAGGTGGCGCAGAACGAGTATTTGAATTACTTTGTAAACGCTTTCCTGAAGCTGACGTTTTTACATCTTTATACGATGCTCAAAAAACCATTGACTTAGGCGAAAGGATAGTTAAGACAACTTATTTACAACATATTCCTGGTGCAGCCAAATATTTCCGGTTAATGGCTCCCTTTTATTTTCCTGCCTTTCGTGCTTTAGACTTACAAGAATATGATTTAATTATCAGTAGCAGCACCAGTTTTGCTAAAGCAGTACGAAAAAACCCAAAAGCACAACACGTTTGCTTTTGTCATAATGTTACCCGTTTTCTATGGGATACCGAAACTTATTTAAGAGAATATGCTGATTATCAGTATTTTGCTCCGTTAATTGAAAGAGTATTTCAATTAATGAGAAATGTTGACCTAACTTACGCACAAGAGCCAGACCTTTATATTGCGAATTCTAGCGTTGTCGCGCGGCGTATTAAGAGCATTTACGGTAAAAAAGCAATAGTTATTAACTATCCAATTGATACCAGTAAGTTTATTTATTCGCATACTAAAGACGATTATTTTCTTGCATCAGCTAGGATGATAGGTTACAAACGACTTGATATAATAGTGGAGGCTTTTAACTGGCTGGGTTGGCAACTGAAAATATCAGGTGACGGTCCAGAGAGAGAACGCTTACAATCAAAAGCATTGAAAAATATCGAATTTGTGGGTCACGTATCCGACTTAGAACGTACCCAGTTGTTTGCGAAAGCAAAATCTGTAATAGTCGCAGCCTTAGAAGACTATGGGTTGGTTCCGGTAGAAGCAAATGCGAGTGGAACCCCGGTAGTTGCCTTTGGAGCGGGAGGAGTTTTAGATACTCAGGTGCCAGGAAAAACAGGAGTGTTTTTCAAGAGGCAAACGCCTGATTCATTACAAACTGCCTTATTAGAAGCCAGGGAAATCTATTGGAATTACGAAAACATCCGCAATCATGCTGTAGCAAATTTTTCAGAAGAAGCATTTTTTAGTAAAGTCGAGAAAGTCATCGACCAAACTAATAGCTTACAGCGATCGCAGTCCCTGATTTGTTAGCCGAGGAAATAAAAAAGTGATGCAAACTAGTCTAAGTCCCCATGTAAATCCAGCTGCTGATTCAGAACCGGGTTACGGGCAGCTGTTTGCGGTATTAATCCGGCGATTTCCTTGGTTTTTGATAGTATTTTTGGCTTCAGTGGGTGCGGGTTATTATGTGTATCGAAAAACCCCGCCTACTTACAAAAGTTCTATGGACCTGTTGGTAGAGCAAAACTATCAGGGAAAAGCAGAAGGAAATGGGCTAGAAAAAAATCAGTTTACCGACTCGAATGTGAAGGTAGATACCGCGACTCAATTAAGCTTGATGCGTAGTTCTTCACTTATTAAACAAGCAGTTGAAAAACTTAAGCCCGAATACCCGGAAATTACCGTAAAAGAGATAAAAAGTTCTTTGTCTTTAAAGCAAGTAAGGTCACAGGACGATGACGTGGCGACTAAAATCTTTCAGGTCGAGTATACAGCTAAAGACGCGAACAAAACTCAAAGAGTATTAGAAGCCATACGCTCCGTTTATCTAGATTACAACAAAGAACAACAGAAAAGACGTTTAAGAAGTGGTCTGAGAGTTATTAGGGAACAGAAAAAGAAGGTACAAGACGAGTTAAACAAAGCTGAATTTCAGTTGTTAAGGTTTCGCAACTCTCAAAGTTTAACAGACCCCCAAACACAAGCTCAAGCTTATGAAACTGCTTTAAATAACATTCAACAGGAACGACGTACAACCCACAATCAATATAAAGAAGCTCAAGCACGCCTAAATTCATTACAAAAACAATTAAAACGTACTCCTCAAAAAGCACTTGTCTCTTCTCGGTTGAGTCAATCAAGTCGCTACCAGTCATTGCTTAACGAAATCCAAACAACCGAACTGGCGATCGCCCAAGCAAATTTGCGTTTTACAGCCGAACATCCCGATGTGTTAAAGCTTAAAGAACAGCTTACAGAACAAAAGCAGCTACTACAACAAGAAGTAGGACGAGCTTTAGGAGGAAGTAATGTTGATGCAAGTGATGTAAACACTGGTGAATTACTTAGTCAAGGACAGCTTTCTCAAACGGATCTCAACCTTGCTAGCACCTTAGTAGAAACCCAAACAAACCTGTTTGCTTTAGCCGCACGCGACCAAAGTTTGGCAGAAAAAGAACAGCAGCTACAGCAAGACTTGAAAAAATTTCCTCGTTTGCTAGCTGAGTATAATCGCTTACAACCCCAGGTAGATCGCAGCCGGAAACGCTTTCAGGAGCTATTGACAGCAGAGCAAGAAGTTGAGCAAGAACTCGACAAAGGCGGATTTAACTGGGAAGTAGTAGAAGAACCCCAGGAAGGTGATTATTTAGGTCCCAACCGGAATCAAAACCTGTTATTAGGTGGAGTAGTTGGTTTGATGTTGGGAGGTATAGCGGCTTTTGCTAGGGAAGCAGGAGACGATGCAGTTCGCACTACCGCCGAATTAGAAAAACAATTTGCGATTCCGCTTTTAGGAACAACTCCTAAATTACCGGCTGCTAAAACTAAAGAATCGGTATTTAAACTACCTTTTGGCAAGCCAGAAGTGCTTGCCCCTTGGACGATTCAGGTATTGCAATCGCCACCGCGCTGGGAATCCCTCGACCTAATTTATAAAAATATAGAATTACTCAATTCTGTTTCTGCCTTTAAATCTTTAATGATAACGTCGGCATTACCCGATGAAGGTAAATCGGCTTTGGCTTTAGGTTTAGCAATGAGTGCTGCTCGTTTGCATAAAAAGGTATTATTAATAGATGCGAATTTACGAGATCCCAGCGTACACAAACATCTGAATCTGCCCAACGAACAAGGACTTTCGACTCTGCTGACAAGCGATGTAGCTTTACCGTCGCAGATAACTCTTCAATCTTCAGGCTCATCTTATATAGATATTTTAACCGCAGGGCCAGTTCCAGAAGACCCTGCGAATCTATTAAGCTCTCCTCGCATGGAAGAATTAATGAGAGCATTTGAAGAAAACTACGATTTAGTCATCTTGGATGCTGCTTCAGTTCTTGGTTTAGTAGATGCTTTGCTCACCGCATCAACTTGTCGTGGCGTAGTCATGGTAGCAAGTATTGGAGGAGTAACTCGCAGCCAACTCGCACAAGCTACAGCCATGCTGGGTAAATTAAATTTACTTGGGGTTGTCGCAAATGGAGTATCAAAAACTGGCTATAGCTACGTCCCCAACGCCAAGCAACAGCAATTAGCCTTGAAAGGAGCCGTGGAAGAATAGATGTTAAATTAACCGAAATTTATTTAGATAATCGTTTATTTTTAAGGCTGCGCTTTTATTTAAGCGTATGCCTTTTATATTTTTAATTAGATTGTTCGCCAACCCAGAAAAACCAGGTTTCTTTGGGCTTGCCCTCGAATGGTGCAAGAAGCTCAAAACCGCCTCGGAATTTATGCCCAAGTTTATAGCCATCAAGAAGGCTATGCTGACGACTGAGCAAACTTTTTAGTCGGTTTTAATTCACCCGAATGCACCAGAGTCAGAAACTCGGTTTATTTATGCTTAACGAGAATGGTGCATATTGATTTCAAGAGGGGA
This sequence comes from Rivularia sp. (in: cyanobacteria), assembly GCA_049649675.1. Classification (GTDB taxonomy): domain Bacteria; phylum Cyanobacteriota; class Cyanobacteriia; order Cyanobacteriales; family Nostocaceae; genus Rivularia. The sequence goes on from JBARZF010000524.1 coordinate 12,065, forward strand.
ATAAGTAGATAGGTAGGCACTAAAAAAAACGAATTATGTAACAAAATGTAATACTTTAAAAACTCTTTTCACTACTCCCTAGCCTGACTCGATAATTTTTCTTATTCACCTACTTTATTCCCGGCAAGCCTGTCTATCAAAAGCGCAAATTAAAAATCGAATAACTTGCTTTTAAATGTAGTTTTATTAAATTTGAACGACGTTTGAGGGGATATATATGAAGTTTACGTAAATTCCTTTGTGTATTTAGTATATTTACCAAAAAACCTCAGATAAATATAAAAGTTCATTAAATCGTCAAAAATATTTATGTTACAATCGCTTAGACTATTAGGATATTGGTAATTAAGTGTTACCTAAAAAGAATTCATAGTACCTTAATAATTCCGAGAATAAAGTAGTAAATATTTGAAGAGTAAATAAAGAATTCATTTTAGATAACGTTATTTCTATCGTTTCCTATATCCTATTTATTGAATACCGTTGCAAAAATAAAAAGCAATAGCGAGTTTTGGTAAATTTATCTACATCTCGCATATTCTTTCAACATACATCTTCAAAAATCGAAATCAAAGGTATGCAATTACCGCAACGGAACTTTTCTCTGTAACAATATTTGCCTGGATAACTTCCGTTTTCGGGAAGTCAAGCCAAAAATTACGGATATCATGGGCATTTTGACACGTTTTATATAAGACAAGCTGTCTACCACTCTATTAGTTGAAATTAATATGAAAACCGACTTACTACCAACTGTAAACAATAGCTCTAATGTATCTGAAGCTAGTAGCTCCACCTACTGCACTCTTCAGTGGCGATGCAATCAATTATTGGTTAAGCCTATAGGTACGGTTAAGCAACCTTATATGCCTTTGTTAGATACCTATGAATCTTTAAAAAATTGCTTGCAACATTCTTCCGTTAACTTAGTCCGTATAGATCCAAAATTAGGAGAAGAGAAAGTAAAGCTTTGGGCAGATGCTGCGAACTGGGCTTCTAAACCAATATATTTACAGATCCGTGCCGATCGAAAACAACCAAAACCCAACAGTTACTTTTTATCGTCGATGAAGCGTGTTTGCTCCGGAGCGATCGCCACTGTAGTTCTACTTATGGTGAGTCCGCTGATGCTGTTATTAGCTGGATTAATGAAAATTGATGCTCAAGCACCATTGTTTGAACGTTCTTGGTATGTCGGTGAAAGAGGCAGATTATTTAAATTAATCAAATTTCGCACAACATCTATAAATCAAAAAATCGAGAACAAAGAGATAACAGAAGAAACTACACTACTTTATAAGTGGATGCGTAAATACGGTTTGGATAATTTACCGCAATTGTTGAATGTAATTCGGGGCGAAATGGGCTTATTTGGTTTTCGCTGCTGGACTTTAGAAGATGCGGTAAGGTTAACTCCTTTATCGCAGAAGCAACTGAATAATCTACCCGGAATTATGGGTTCGTGGGAAATAGAGACAGAAGAATCAAATATATTACATTTAGATAGTCAAACATCTTAATTAATGCATTAGCTTTTTCTATCTAATTAATATCATTCATGCTTCAAATACCAAGTTTACAAAGAATGGTAATAAGTGCCAGCACTTTTAAGAGCGATATTTTATCTCTGGTGTTGGCATTTTACCCGCGAGTGCAATAATGACAAAAAACCAGGTAGTAGAGTAACTGGAATATATTGCACCAAAACCTAAATTAGATAAAAAAGAATTGATTTATCGCTCTGACTCTAATAGTAAAAAAATTATATATGCATTCAAAAATATACCAGCCATTAGGCAACTTACTTAAAGCTACCAGATTCTGGAAGAATAACTATTTAGTACTGCGAGAATTTAAGCACTTTCGTAAAGTTACTATTTTCGCTATAGTTTTTTCGATATTAGCAGCGGCTTTTGAAGGTTTCAGTATTGGTTTTTTGCTAACTTTTCTACAAAGTTTAACGAATGCAGCCGATGCTCCACCGATTCAAACAGGTTTTGCTTGGTTTGATATCTGGATACTAGGAATTAAAACATCGGCAACCAGCCGTATGTATCGAATATCAATACTGATATTATTAAGCACTTGGCTGCGTTCCACATTTGATTATTTCAGTTCGATATATACGGAATCAGCACAACTACATCTTGCAGATCGCTTGCGTAAGCGGATGTTTGAACATTTACAAGCATTACCGTTAAGTTACTTTGTCAAAACTCGTTCCGGCGAACTGATAAATACAATCACCACTGAAATTGAGAGACTAAAACAAGGCTTCGGTGGTGTTGCTTTCGTGATAATTAGAGGAATGGCAGTAGCTGTTTACTTTATCACCATGTTTGTCATATCGTGGCAGCTTTCAATTGTTTCAGTGTTGCTATTTGCACTTTTAGGTGTGGGACTTTCAACGCTCAATGGTCGCGTTAGAGAATCGAGCTTTGGTATTTCTAATGCTAACGGTGCTTTTCATTCAACAGCCACGGAGTTTATTAACGGTATCCGCACGGTTCACGCATCGGGTACGCAAGACTTTGAACGTCAGCGTTTTTACGGCGTTAGCAGTCAATTGCTGAATGCTTCCATAAAAGTGGCAAAGGCTTGGACTTTAGTAAAACCAATAGCTTCAGCTATTGCAACTACTGCTATTATCGGTTTAATTATTCTTTCTTTTACAGTATTTACCTTACAAGTTGCATCATTATTGACATTTTTCTTTGTTCTGATGCGCGTTGTACCCAGCATTCAAGATATCAATGGAACGATAGCTTTCCTTAGTACCTTGAACGGTTCGATGGATAATGTTAAACAGTTGTTAGAAAGCGATAACCAAGCTTACTTCCAAAACGGTTCTACCGAATTTCAGCAGTTAAATCGTTCTATTGATATAGTATCTGTTGATTTTGGGTACGAACCAACCAATTTAGTGCTACACAATATTACCCTTACGCTGGAAAAGGGAAAAACAACTGCTTTGGTAGGAGCATCTGGGGCTGGAAAAACAACCCTAGCAGATTTGATTCCTCGATTTTACGATCCAACACAAGGGCATATTTATATTGATGGAGTTGATTTAAAAGAGATTGACATCTACTCGCTGCGAAAAAACATGGCTGTTGTCAGTCAAGATACTTTTATCTTCAATACTTCAGTTTGGAATAACATTGCTTACGGTACCCTCAACGCTACCGAAGCGGAAATTAAAGAAGCCGCTCGACTTGCTAACGCACTAGAATTCATCGAAGATATGCCTCAAGGCTTCGATACCCAACTTGGCGATCGCGGAGTCAGATTATCTGGAGGGCAGAGACAGCGGATAGCTATAGCGCGTGCATTACTTCGCGATCCCCAGATTTTGATTTTGGATGAAGCCACCAGCGCTTTGGATTCTGTATCGGAACGCTTGATTCAGGAATCTTTAGAAAAGCTTTCTGTAGGTAGAACAGTTATCGCTATTGCTCATAGACTTTCTACAATCGCTAAAGCCGATAAGGTGGTTGTGTTGGAGGGAGGATATATTGTTGAGCAAGGAAAATACCAAGACTTACTACAACAACGCGGTAAGTTATGGAAATATCATCAAATGCAGAATGAAGTTGGCCAGGTAAGCTAAAAAAGTTAAGTTTTATGTTGGAATATTGAAACATATAAGAAAAATATTTTTTTGGGCTTGTCAGCGGCAAGCCTTATTTTTTATGTAAAAAAAGAATAATTTCTATAAGGTTGTTAACAAAAAATAAAATCAACTACAAATTTTTATTGCTGAAAACTGTATTGTCGCGGAATCGGTCAAGCAAATATAATGCAGTTTTAATCGTTGTACTGCCATATCTCATACACCAAATCTAATATTGAACTTAATAGTCGCTGCTTTCTTAAAAAAAATTAACTTGTAGTTATCTATAGATTGTTCCTTGGTTATATCGATTGTTGCATCATCTATATAAAAAGATTAAAAGATATGTTGCGTAATATTATTCTAATTAGAATCTTTCCGACGCTGTTTTTTAGGTAGATATTAGTAGTTACCGAGTCCTTATTTAAAGCTTTCATAAAGAAGATTATCGATAAGATTTTAATTCCAAAAAATCATCAAAAAGCTCTCGCCTAACATACATATATTTTGATATAACCTATTGAAAAGATACACACAGCAATTATCTACAAATAACTATTTTGTACTTAGATAAAAAGTATCTATGACAACTCAATATATAGAGTTTCCTCAGCGTTTAACTAAAAAGCATATTTATTTATGTTTCTAAATCTGTATTGCGGTACATAACGTTGAAGATGGCAAATTAATCATGCCTTTAACAACCGCGATCGTAAATTTTCCCCGTAAATTATCGTACTCGGTTGATACAAAACAAAATCCTTGAAGAATAAGCTATGAATGAGTTAAATCCTTATCGCCCAAGCATTTTGCCGGTTCCGGAAGGGGTAAAGCGTCCCCTTTGGTCTGTGATGATTCCTACATACAATTCTACGGAATATTTACGGTACACATTAGCGACCGTTTTGGCACAAGACCCAGGTATAGATAAAATGCAAATTGTGGTTGTTGATAATAACTCTTGTGATGACGATCCAGCAGCAGTTGTTGAGGAATTAGGCAGAGGACGTGTCGAATTTTACCGTCAGCCGAGCAATGTAGGTATTATGAATAATTTTCAAACCTGCTTTGAATTATCGAAAGGCAAGTTGATTCATCTACTGTGCAGCGACGATTGCGTTAGAGAGGGCTTTTATGAAAAGATGGCGCGACCTTTCGAGGAGCATCCAGAGGTTGGTGCTGCTTTTTGTCGCAGTGTATTGATTGATAAACACAATCAATGGCAAGGTTTGTCCGATTTTGAGATGCCTAACAGCGGTATTTTGCCTAAAGCTTGGCTGCACAGAATTGCCGAATTTTGCTGTATTTCCGTACCTTCTGTTGCAGTAGTGCGACGCGAGGTTTATGAAAATCTGGGAGGATTCGATAGACGTTGCGGTATCAGTGCTGATTGGGAGATGTGGGCGAGGATTTTTGCTCATTATCCAATGTGGTTTGAAGCAGAACCTTTAGCTCTGTGGCGCGTACATTTAGAATCTGCAAACAATGTTAATGCCAAAAGCGAAATTTTTATTCAGGAAAATTACAAGACTATAGAAACTATCTTTAAATCTTATTTACCTGAAGAAACAAATACTAAGCTGGCTCGAACTGTAAAACGAAATTGTGCTTTCCTTGCTTTAAAAGCAGCTGACTCTTTAATCAAAAAAGGCAAAATACCTGAAGGTTTACTACAAATCAAAACGGCATTAGAATACAGTAAATCTCCTAAAGTAATCAGGTCGGCAAGTCGTATAATGTTGTGGAATAGAACAATTAGTGCTATTCAAAAAATGGTAAAATCCGACGTAACTAGAAAAAGTCTATAGATTTAAATATATGACAAACAATAATCAAAAAAATCAACCTTTAGTCAGTATTATAACTCCTACTTATAATCGTCCGGAATATTTGAAAGCAGCACTAACAAGTGCCGTTCAACAAACATATCAGAATATTGAGATTATTGTTTCCGATAATTGCAGTCCTCAAAATCCTCAGTCAATAATTGAGTCTTTTGGAGATTCTAGAATTCGCTTCTTTCGCAATCAAAGCAACCTGGGAATGTTTGCCAATACTATGAATGCTTTTAAAAAGGCACAAGGTAAATATGTTGCTTGTTTGTTAGATGATGATATATGGGAAAAAGACTTTTTAGTTAAGCTGGTACCTGCTTTAGAAGCTAATTCCGATTTAGCTTTAGCTTTTTGCGACCATCATGTTATTAAAGCTGACGGCACAATTGATGCTGCTGCAACAGAAAAATGTTCGCGTTTTTATAAACGGGAAAATTTAAAAGAAGGCATCTATCAACCTTTTCATAAATTGGGTTTAATAGATAGAGCCGTTTCCAGCGCTACTGCGGCTGTAATTCGCCGTCTTATTGTTGATTGGGATAGCATTCCGCAAGAAGTAGGTGGTTCGTGGGATATTTATCTAAATTACCTGTGTTGTCGTTCCGGTTTAGGGGCTTATTACTGCCCTGGGAAATTGACCAGATATCGCGAACACGAACAAACAGAAACCATGCAAAGTGGAAGACGTAATTTTGAAGGGAAAATTCGCAAAGCTAAAGCCGATCTTTTCTGCTACGAGCAGTTTATGAAAGATGAGCAATTAAAAGAACTTTATCCTCATTTTCATAAGAAATGGGGACAAACTAATACAAATTTGGGAATCGGCTTGATGCGGGATAAAAATTCCACAGAAGCACGTATTCGTTTTTGCGATTCTTTAAAGAGACACTTTAGTTTGCGGACAACAGCCGCACTAATTTTAAGTTTTACTCCACCTAAAATTGCAGCTAAATTCTAATAGCCGCTCCAGGGTAACTAAGGGGAGCAAATCCTGCACTGTACTCCCCATCAAAAATATTTCAATTATTTCAAAATCAAAGAAGGTATTTTCCCATGAGAATTGCAGCCTGTATCACAACCAGAAATCGTTCCAAGCAACTTAATGATTGTTTAGAAGCTTTGTGGAATTCTACAGTTAAACCCCATTCGGTGGTTGTTTCTGATGATTCGCAAGATATTGAAGTACAGCAAACCAATCAAGAAGTTGTCAAAAAATATCCAGGAACAACTTATATTTTAGGCCCCAGAAGAGGTGTTTGTGCTAATCGTAATAACGCAGTAAACGCAACTTCGGCATCGGAAACAGATTTTGTCGCTTTTGTTGATGATGATATTTGTGTTCAACCTGATTTTATTGCTAATGCCCTAAAAAAATATTCTCAAATCCCAAAGGAGCAAAGGAAATATACTATTCTTACTGGTTCTAGTACAAGTACTCAAGGAGAGAAACTGCTACCATCGAAACTATCTTTTCGAGGATACTTTTGCGCCACCGAAGGTACTCCGGAAACAGTCGTAATTCATGCTGCATTATTTCCCAGACAGTTTTTCTCTCAAGAACAATGGGATGAAGATATCTATTTTGGTTATGAAGATGCAGAACTTTGTTTGCGAGCAATTAAATACGATTACAAAATCATATCTTGTCCCGAGTTACAAGTAAATGAAAAAAGCACCGATAGCGTACTTAATGCACCCGGTATTGGTGGCGTGAGTAATTATGAATTACATATAGAAGCTGCTAGACTTTATATTGGTATTAAACGCTATAAAAATTTATTTCCCAATCCTATTAAACTGCTGGCTTTTTTAACTATATATTTTGTTCATATGAGCGGATATTTATTAAAACGAGGAGCAATCCAAGCTTGGCCGGAAATTATTCGTCGTTCTCGCATTCATCTATTATGGGAACAGAAAGAAATTCCTAAATCGGAACCAGTTTCCTCGATAATTGTTTCTTGATACCTAAAGATAAATTATTTATTAATCTTATAGCAGGCTGATAATATCGTGAAGCTTTGCATTGTTACTCACAGTTTAATTAAAGGTGATGGTCAAGGAAGGGTAAATTATGAAGTTGCCTGCGAAGCTATTCGTCGCGGACATCATGTAACGGTATTGGCAAGTAAGATTGCTCCGGAATTAGAAAAACAATCTTCTATTGTTGTGGTTCCTATTTCCGCAAAAGTTCCGACAGAATTAATCCGGAACATGGTGTTTGCTTATAAAAGCACTAATTGGTTGAGAAAACATCGCGATCGAGTCGATTTAATTAAATCAAATGGTGCTATTACCTGGGCTGACTCAGATGTGAACGCGGTACATTTCGTTCATAATTCCTGGTTGAAGTTTTCTAAATTAGAAGCTATAGCTTCCAACAAGAAAAATATCCTTAATCCATATCAATATTTATATAATTCATATCAGTGGTTGTATACCAAACTCAACGCACGTTGGGAACAACAAGCATTTGACAACACAAAAATAGTAGTTGCAGTTTCCGATAAAGTCGCTAAAGATTTACAAGAAATCGGGATACCTCAAAACGCAATTCGAGTTATTAGTAATGGGGTAGATATCGAGGAATTTTCACCCGGTAACGGTGGTAGTCGTCAAACATGGAATTTACCCGATGGAGTTCCTTTAGCAATGTTTGCTGGGGACATCAGATTACCTCGGAAAAATTTAGACACCGTACTCAAAGCTTTGGTGGAAGTTCCCGATTTACATTTAGCGGTGGTAGGTGTAACTGATGGTAGCCCTTATCCGCAGTTAGCAAAATCTCTAGGAATTAACGACCGAGTGCATTTCCTGGGATTTCGGCGCGATGTCCCTGCTTTAATGAAAGCTGTAGATTTCTTCGTCTTTCCTTCGCGCTACGAACCTTTCGGCTTAGTAATTACAGAAGCAATGGCGACAGGATTACCAGTAATTACCGCAAGCTGTACGGGTGCTGCTCCTTTGATTACTCCAGAAGCTGGAATAGTTTTGCCAAACCCAGATGATAGTAAAGCCTTAGCACAAGCAATGCAAAAATTGAGCGTCAATCCCGATTTACGAAGTAATATGGGTCGAACTGCTAGGGAAATTGCCCTGCAACATACCTGGAAGAGCATGGCACAACAATATGTAGACTTATTTGAGGAGATTAATAAATAATGGCGATCGCACTCATCATACCAACTTACCGACGCAGCCAAGACCTAGCTCGCTGCCTGGAAGCATTGAAAAATCAAACTCGACCGGCTGATGAGGTGATAGTGGTAGTCCGCGATACGGATACCGAAACTTGGTCATTTCTTGAAGGCTTTGACAGCAAAACGTTACCATTACGCACTGCAACAGTAACTATTACCGGAGTAGTTGCAGCCATGAATGCCGGACTTGATGCAGCTTCGAGCGATATTGTGGCCTTTACAGATGATGATGCAGCCCCTCATCCCGATTGGTTAGCCCGTATTGAAAGTCATTATCTCGCAGACGAGCGCGTCGGTGGAGTTGGGGGGCGCGATTGGGTTTATCACGGCAGCGATTTAGAAGATGGAAATTCGGGAACAGTCGGTCAAGTAAGCTGGTTTGGTAGAGTAATCGGCAATCATCATATAGGCACTGGCGAAGCGCGGGAAGTTGACGTACTCAAAGGAGTAAACATGAGCTTTCGACGTGCTGCAATCCTTGGCTGGCACTTTGACGAACGGATGAAAGGTACCGGCGCTCAAGTTCACTTTGAATTAGCTTTTTCTTTAAAATTAAAACGAGCCGGTTGGAAGTTAATTTACGATCCACAAGTAGCGGTTAACCATTATCCAGCAAAGAGATTTGACGAAGATCGACGCAACAGTTTCAATCAAATTGCCTTCGCTAACGCCGTACACAACGAAACTGTAGCTTTATTAGAATACTTTTCACCATTGCAAAAATTAGCATTTTTATTGTGGGCTACAACAATAGGAACCCGCGAAGCAATGGGTTTCATTCAGTGGTTGCGCTTTCTTCCCTCCGAAGGATTACTAGCAGGTAAAAAATTACTCGCATCTTGGCGCGGCCGCTGGCAAGGGTTGCAAACAGTTATCAGTGAACAGTGAGCAGTGAACAGTGAGCAGTTATCAGTTACCAGTTATCAATGGGGAGACAAGGAGACAAGGAGAAATTTTATTACTAACTCCTAACTCCTCACTATTAACTCCTCACTCCTAACTCTCAATTCCCAATTCCCAATTCCCAACTCTCTAATTTAAAAAAGCAGTGAACCATACTTTAAATACGAGTCCTAAAAAAAGATTTTCTTTTGCTTTAGAGCCTCCTTTGGGTTGGACGGCGATTCTGGCATTCGTATTTTTTACGGCAGTATGTATATTTTCGGGTGCTACAGGTATCCTCCGAAATGGATATATCGTCGTTTCTTTTGCGGTAGGTCTTTTTCTGTATCTGCGATATCCCATTCTTTATATTGGTTTTACATGGTGGCTGTGGTTCGTTACGCCATTCGTTGTTCGTATAGTTGATTTAAAAAGCGGTTTTGACGAGAGCCGCTTAATGCTTGTATCGCAATTCTTAGTAACTTTATTAACTTTACATACATTTTTAATCTATTTTCCTAGGTCGTTGCGACAAGGTGGTTTACCTTTTGTAATGGCCTTTTTGGGCGTTTTTTACGGTGTGTTGATCGGACTAATTAAAACTGCACCCATGACTGTGGCTAGGGGTATTTTTGACTGGCTAACTCCCGTTGTTTTTGCTTTTTTCTTATTTATCAAATGGCGGGAATATCCTCAATATCGGCAAGTGCTTCAGCGTACTTTTATTTGGGGTGTATTCGTAATGGGTGCTTATGGAGTTTGGCAGTTTATAGTAGCACCTGAATGGGATGTATTTTGGCTTGTAGAAACCAAACTGAAGAGCATGGGAAACCCGGCACCTCTGGAACTACGGGTATGGAGTACAATGGCTTCTCCCGCGCCTTTTGCAGGTGTAATGATGGCTGGTTTATTATTACTTTTTACTCACACTCACTATTTAAATATTCCTGCTACTGCTGTGGGTTATTTATCACTTTTGCTAACATCGGTACGTACTTTGTGGGGTGCTTGGTTAGTAGGATTAGTAACTTTATTTGGTTCGTTAAAAGCACAGTCTCAAATGCGGTTGATGGTGGTTATTCTCATGATGGTGCTTTGTATCGTACCTTTAACCACGATTGAGCCATTTTCCGAAACGATTACACAACGCTTTGAAACGTTTGGCGAATTAGAAAATGACGATAGCGCTCAAGTCAGGCAAAAAATTTACGAAGAAGGTTTAAATAAAGCTCTTACTAACGGTTTGGGAAATGGAGTAGGAAACACATTTACTCTTAACGAAAAAGGTATTTTAGAACCAATTGTAATTGACAGCGGATTTCTCGATACCTTTTTCACATTAGGTTGGTTTGGAGCAGTATTTTATTTAGGTGGAATGCTGATACTGGTTTATCAAGTATTTCAATTTACCGAATCTCGTTTCGATTCCTTTATGGCTGCATCGCGGGGTATTGGTATCGCCATGATATCGACTTTAGCCGGTAACAGCGGAATGTTAGGAGTTCCTGGTATGGTGCTGTGGGGATTTTTAGCTATGGCTTTAGCAGGACATAATTACCACGTACACGAGCAGAATAGCTTGAATAATTATGAGTTAAGAGTTAGGGATGAGGAGTTTGAAGTTAGGAGTTAGGATTTTCAACCTTATTGTAGGTTGGGTTAAAGGCGCACGAATTATTTATGGTTTACGAAAAATACTTTTGTGCCGTAACCCAACATCGATTACTGATAAAAAAAACCGATGCTTGACGCTCTTAGATAGTAGGTTGGGTTAAAGGCGCACGAATCATTAAATACAGCATATTTCATCGAAGGTGAGGTACATTCGGACGCTCCGGGATGCCCATCCCACAAGAATTTTATAATAAGAGGCTGTACAGAGAGCAATCTGTAAAGTTCTGTAATATATAAATAATATATTTATAAATGCGCGATCGCCATGAATATTGTTAGCTTAATATTAATAACATAAATAAAAAACCAGACTCCTAACAACTAACAACTAACTCCTATCCAATCAATTTCCGCCAAGTTAAATTACCAACAATGCCATCAGCATACAAACCATTTGATCTTTGAAATTGTTGAATTGCAGCTTCTGTGTATAAGCCATATATACC
>JBARZF010000525.1:0-12510 GCA_049649675.1 Rivularia sp. (in: cyanobacteria)
GTACTAGCGAGCAAGATGCTCGCACTACGGAAATTAATTGGAATGACTATAGCCGTAAATATTAATATTAATCATAAACAAAACGTTCGCTTTAGCTATGTCTAAAATTTTAGCCGTTAGGCATATAGACAAATTGCGCGAACGCTTAAGGTTTATCGCTGCTATTTTTTCCAAAAATATGTCTTAAAAAGCGGCAAGTGATATACCTATGGTAAGTACCAAAATCATCACCATGATTGTTAAGATGATGGTAAAGTAGGGAGCGTGGTTAATGCGATCCAAATACTCGTTTCTTTTTTTGTCTCCTTCTGTTAAAGGCTTCAAGTGCATTTCTTTCATAAGAAATTTTCGGTAGGTGGGAAACGAGCGTGGCTTCAGCCTAGTACGGTAAACCACACGAGTGAATTTATTCACCGTGAATTTAAAATGCTAGTTTTTATACGGATATAATCCCAGGAACTAGCAAACCCGTTTAAGTCTCCTCGACCACCACGGATAAGATGTCTTGCCTTTACGCAACACCTAAACAATTAGGTTTAGAGATAATCCAAACTGGAGAAGCATCTGGAAGTCTTTACCAACCCGTGGCTCACGGTCTAATCAGTATTACGTAAGAACTGTTTCTTACAAACCCAGAGTCTTCAGACCTGGGTCACTGATGACTCTTTTTCCTTTGCTTAACCGTTGATAGAATAGATGTCTAATCTGGTTCTACTTTCTAATTTAACTAAAACCCTGAATGAAAGGATCAATAATTGAGTAAATGTCTACAAAAATTCAATTATTGTAATACATTACAACATAACTTTAGAATCAGATAGATTATTCAAACTAAAGATTATAACCTATCGCAATGGATATCTTAGTTAAGATATCATGTTTTGCTTGGAAGGAAGTGGAGAAAGAGAATGAATTATAAAATTGTCTCGCCCAGTTGTGCCTACTACTATAAGGCAAAACTAATATGATTTTTAATAATCTGAATTTACCTTGTAAATAAGCAAGATTAATATTTTGAATTTAGACAATTTAAACTAGAATTTATTACAAGCGAGAATAGGTTACAAGTTACTTCTTGATAACTGTAGTTCCAGCCAGCATATCGTGCAACGCTTGCTTTTTAGAAGTAAACATAATCAGAACAAATCCAATCATTAACATTAAAATTGAACACAATTTGCTCCAATATCTGATATTCGCTTTCATAAAAGATATTTGTTTATCGTGTAAATCGGCGACTTTAACACCCAAAATTAATTTGCCTAATGTAGCTTTTAATTTGGAACTTTCCGTCGCCAGTAAAATAAATCCAATTTATAAGCAAATTTATAATTAAAGAAGCTTTGGCGATCGCTGATACATCAGGAGCTAAAAACAGTAGACTGCCAAGAAACCATCCTGATGCTCCAATCCATCAAAAAGGCAATACTTCTTCGTGCTTAATTAACCGGAGTAGGTTTTATCAAAGCCGCCGCCACCAAGTTCTTTTGTTAGCCGATAACGTCCAGATTGCAGCAATTCCGAACCGCAACCAAAGCAAAATAGGGTATTATCGGGGTTTTCTGGCTTCTGACACAGAGGATTAATACAGAGGCTCATTTTTAGGGATGGAGTTACACCTTTACGTGCTAGTTTAACTCCACTCGGATGTCATTTCAGTTATCAATCAGTTACCCCATCGATATTTCGAGGGGCTTGGAATAAGGAACATATTTTTTCTTTCCACGGATGAATCCGGGGGCTTGTATCCGTTGAGTGTGTTTGGTCAAGCAAGAGTAATTTCGTACAAGAAGCAGTCTTGAGAGTGTGAAGAGGAGATGGGGAGATTGGGAGATTGAGAGATTATTATAGTAGTGAGTAATGAGTAATGAGTAGTGAGAAAAAATAGACCTAATTAGCAGCGAAATTTATGACAATAATAAAAAGTGATTTACTTGCTACTCTCTACTCTGTACTCTCTACTTGCTACTCTCTACTCCTGACTCCTAACTATTCATTGTTCATTACCGTCTTCGTTGATTTTATTAATAGTTTTATCATCCACCTTGATTGGATAAATAAGGACAATTTTACCATTTTTAAGGCGAATAACAGTAATTACTGTACTAACTTATAATCTGCAATATTTTAATTTTTATTCGGCAAACTAAATACTTGTATCGACTTCTTTCAACATAGTTAATTACTTATGAGGGAACAAAGGAGAGAGGTGAGAGGACAAAGGGAATTAGTAGTTAAAAGTTATAAGTACAAAACTATTAACAGGTTACTGGTAATTGCTAACAAAATCCAGATTATCGCCTTGTTGTGTCGATCGAACATAAGCAGACCTGAAGCTTTACCTAAATTATTCTTATGCTGTTATTGAATAATTCTTTTTTATACATAAAAAATATAAAAATAAGCTTATCCTAATGACTGATGGCAGTACTCATCAATGCTCTTAACATATAAAAGAGTTTTCTCAACTGTAGATGTTGTTACGTAAGTATTTGTATTATCGATTACTATTATTGATCTAAGCAAACACTAGTAAATATGAAAAATCAGCGAAAAAACTTCACCTATAAGTATTTCAAACCAGTAAAAGCAGCAATCATCATTTTGATGCTTGTATTTAGCTTGCAGTTTTCACAAGCAATGGCGCAGTCTAACCAATTTGCTCCTGTAGACATCGATGGTAGTCAACTTTTTCGAGTTGCTAGTACCAACGATTATACAGCTCAACAAAGGGCTAAACTTATCAATAAAATCCTTCAAGAAGCAGTAGATTCAGAACAAATACCGGAAGTAAGAGTTAAAAAAGGCAAAAATAATGTAACAATTTTAATTGGTGAGAAACAGGAATTTACCGTCACCAATAAAGATGCTGTTTCTGCTGAAAATCCGAATGTACAAGCCGAAAATTGGGCAAGTATAATTCGTGAAGCAGTTGAGAAAGCAAGAGCAGAAAGGAGTGAAGAGTTTATTAATCGTACATTAATTTTAAGTTTAATGCTTGTGGTGCTAACAATTGCACTTCATTTTGTTTTAGGAAAAGTATGGAAAATATTGGAGCGTAATGTTTCCCCACTTGTAACTTCTGTAGGAACTTCCGACGAAAATCAACAGCAAAGTAGCTTAAATATATTATTAAAAGCTACCTTGTTTTTAGTGCGAACGGCACTTTGGGTAGGTGTAGCTCTTTATATTACCAATTTATTTCCTGTAACGCGGCAATGGAGTTTTGATATTGCCGCTCGTATACAAATTAGCCTAACTTCGGATATATTTAAAGACATTGCAGTTACAGATATTTTAGTTTTAATTGGCTTATTTTTAGGCTTAATGATTCTTTCGGGTGCTGTAACTAATGTATTGCGATCGCGAATTTTGCGAGTGCTGCGAATCAGTCGAGGAGCGCAGGAAGTTATCGCAATTGCTTTTAAATATACGTTTATTGGAATAGGTTCGGTTGTTCTTCTACAAATTGTCGGAGTTGATTTAAGTTCTTTAGCGATTTTAGCTAGTGCTTTAGGTGTTGGTATCGGTTTTGGTTTTCAAGACATAGCTAAAAACTTTGGTAGCGGACTTGTATTATTATTTGAAAGACCTATTCAAGCGGGTGATTTTATTGAAGTTGGAAACTACATGGGAACTGTGGAAAGTATTGGTGCCCGTAGTGTAACGATTCGTACTTTAGACAGAGTTTCGATAATTGTACCAAACTCGCGTTTTTTAGAAGACGAAGTAATTAATTGGAGTCATCACAATCCGATTTCTCGAATTCACGTACCAGTAGGAGTTTCTTACAGTGCTGATGTAAAAATCGTCAAAAAAGCACTTTTAGAAGCAGGAAAAAATCATCCTGAAGTGCTTACAGTTCCTCAACCCCAAGTATTATTTACTGGATTTGGTGATAGTTCTTTAGATTTTGAACTATTAGTATGGATAGACGCACCCAGCCATCAAGTATCAATTAAAAGCGATATATGTTTCCGAATTGAAGCAAGTTTGAAAGAATATAATATTGAAATTCCATTCCCACAAAGAGACTTACATGTACGTACCGGCGAATTACCTGTCAAACTTTCACCAGAAATAGAACAAGCCTTATTACGCAATTCATTACAACAAAACGGCAAAAATGGGAATGTGGTATAGGGCATTGGGGATTGGACATTGGGCATTGAAAAGTAATTTATCTTTATTTTTTATGCTTAATTTCATCTTCAAAAGCATTCTATTTTTACCAAAGTATCTGTAGTGGGAGCATCTTGCTCCCTATTCTAAAAAAAACACAAACAATCTATTATCACACATTAACAAATAATCTATTTCTAATTATTAATAAACGACATTTATAAGAATTAGCAGGCAAGATGCCCGCACTGCAAAAATAAATCTACAACTAAAAACAGACCTTAATTACCAATTACCAATTACTAATTCCCCAATCTTAAATTGTCACCGGAGCTTCAATGTAAATATTCGGCTCTTGCATGACAAACTCAATACCAAAATTATTCAATTTTTGAGAAACCTTTTCATTTGCTAAATTTAATAATTGTTTTCTCAACTCAAGAGAATTTTGGTTTGAACCTAAAAGAAAGAAAGTAATTCTAGCTCTAGTATGTTCAGGTTGTAAATCTTTGTTGGTAGTAAGATCGGTCATTGACGCATCAATATTTTCAGAATTATCAGCATTCGTTGCCTGAGAATTTGAGTTCAAGTCTTCAAAAACTACTTTTGTGCTATCAGGTTGTACCCCAAAAAGTGATTCCATACTGTCTTCAACTACTTGTCTTACTAAAGCCTGTCCTTTATCAAGTAGCTTTTGATTAAAGTCAAGGTATAGCAACACCATGACCTTTTTTCCACGGGTTACGTTTTCGATTTCTACATTGGCTAATATAGAATTAGGTACAATCATCAAAGTACTTTTACCAGAAGAACGAATTTTTGTAGAACGAAATCCGATAGATTCAACTCGTCCATAAATTTCGGCTCCGTAGCTACTCGATGCCGCTAAATGAATATATTCACCTGTAGTAAAAGGTCGATCTAAATATATAACAATAGTACCTAAAAATTGCTCTAAAGTTTTTTGGGCTGCAAAAGCAACTGCTAATCCACCAATTCCTAAACCAGTGATTAAACCAACTAAATTGAATCTATCGTTAGCAAAAACTAAAACAGCAATAAATCCTATAGTCAGATTAACGATAGTTTCAACAATTAATAGTAAATCGTCAGCCTGATAGCCCAATTTACGAATAATAGTCACACCATATGTTCTAATTAGTTGCCGAAAAACACCGGAAGCTAAAAAAGCAATGCTGAGAATAACTGTTAATTGCACAACATTGCTTAAAAATTCATAGAAGCCTTTGTACTCAGAAATTAAACCTAAAGATAATAAAATTAAGATTGAAGTACCAGCCCATTTTAAGGCTTGGCGGTTTGTATAGATTAATTTTTCATAGATATCAGTTACTTGTGAAGGCAAGAAACGGTTGACAGCTATTTTAATTAGTAGGGGAGTGTATCTTCCGATAAACAAAGAAGCGATAACGCATAAAACAAATATTTCTAAGTTACGGATATCTTCTCTGAATATAAACTCAAGTATTTGATTCATATTTTTCATAGTTAACTTTAGATTGTAACGGGCGCATCTACATAGATAGTCGGTTCTTCAATATTGAAATCGATACCGTATCCTTTCAACTTCTGATTAATAGTTTGTGTAGCCACATCAAGTAATTGCCGACGCAATTCCATCGATACTTTACCAGAACCTAATATAAATAAGCTAACTTGAGCTTGAGTCTTTGGTTCGCTATTTTTCTTTAAAGTTCTGAAATCTATACGAGTACTGCGTGAATCAAGTCCAAAAATATCTTTTGTACTTGTTAAAACAACCTGTTCGATTAATGCTTGTTCTTTAGGTTCAATTTTGCGAGTAAAATTCAAAGAAAGAATTGAAATTATCTTTTTAGCACCAGAAAAGTTTTCGATACTCATTTGAGTTAGAGAATTATTCGGAATTACTATCACCGTTCCTTTACCCGAAGTACGAATCTTTGTAGAACGCCATCCAATAGATTCAACTCGTCCAAAAGTACCGTCTGGCAAGCCAATATAATCGTCAATATAAAAGGGATGGTCGATATATAATACAACACCACTAAGAAGTTGCTCTATGGTTGTTTTAGAAGCGAAAGCAACTGCAACACCACCAATTCCTAAACTAGCTAAGAAACTAAATATATTTATATTATGAGTTTGAGCAAAGAAAATAAATCCGCCAAAAACAATTGCTAAGTAAGCTGTATACTTTCCTAAATTTAGTAGTTCGCTGTTAGCTTTACGACCGCTTTTTAAAGCTGATTCTAAAATATATTCATCAATATATTTCCCGAATATACGAGAAAATAACCAGCAAGCTTCTATAGTTAAAATTAAACTAATAATTTTTTCTATCGCTGGATAATCATCTAGTACGGGGACAAATAAAGCAACAATCTCCATAAATCCTAATCCGAAAGCAAGTCCAATTAATTGTTTGTAAGGTTGTAACAATTTTTCCGTTTTCTCACCAGCTTCGGAAGAAACAAACAAACTCAAGCAAAACTTAGTTATTTGAGGAAAGACACGACCAGTAAAAAATGCTATAAAGCTAAATACTCCAACAACAAATGTCAATTGAATTTTGGCACTAAAAAAAATATTATTCGACAATAATTCCATCATCAAAAAATCTCCTAAATTTGAGCTATGAGTTATTAAAGAAAAATTCCAATAATCCCTAAAATCTAAGTCATTGTGTCTCTACAATGTCTCAGTATGTTCCCGCACTTATTTTAGTTCTCACAAATTATAAAAAAATAGCTTTGACTTCATAGTGTTTTATACTAGCTTAAATAACTTATTGCTGAAAGCATTAAATCAGCTATAAGTAGTATTTAATACATGGGAAACCGAGTAATATTACTTTTGCTACATCACTATAAATTATTTTCCAAGTACAAAGCCTTTTTGTCTGCCATCTATATTACTTACTATTAATACTGAAAAAATTAATTTCAGTCAAATTAATTGATACATTTTTAAAGGCAGTTTTTGAGTACTTGACAATATTTATACGTCAAAATGCTGATATACAGTTGACAATTTTACCTATACCAGGAAAATAGAGTTCATAAATTGCCTGCGATCGGTCAAAATTACACCGTGAATAAAAATGTACTTATGTGCGATACCGGAGCGTGAGCTTTGCTTAACGCTAAGTGTCAGCGGAGCGGCTTATCGCCGATCGAGTTAAAGTATTAAGTGCATGAACAATTACCAATTAAGGTTATAGCATCAAAATTATGAGCGATGCATATAATAGACTCGCGCCTTTTATCCAGGAATATATTTACAATCATAACTGGACGGAATTAAGACCAGTACAAGCAGCGGCTTGCAAAGTTATATTTGATACGGATGCCCATTTATTGGTAGCGGCAGGTACGGCTTCGGGTAAAACGGAAGCAGCTTTTTTACCAGTTTTAACTCACCTCTACGAAAATCCTTCTAAAACTGTAGGGGCAATTTATATAGGTCCAATTAAAGCATTAATTAACGATCAATTTGAACGTCTGAACGACTTATTGAGAGAAGCCGATATTCCGGTTTATCATTGGCATGGAGATGTTTCTCAAACTACAAAAAAACAGCTTTTAAAAAACCCGTCGGGTATTCTTCAAATAACACCAGAATCTTTTGAAAGTTTATTAATTAATAAGCATGAAGATTTAATTCGTCTTTTCGGTGATGTACGCTTTGTAGTCATCGATGAAATTCATGCTTTCATGGGTACCGAAAGAGGGTGTCAAATTCTTTGCCAATTAGAAAGATTGGCAAATTTAACTAAAAATCAACATCGTAGAATCGGTTTATCGGCGACTTTAGGCGATTATTCTCTTGCCGAAGACTGGCTTGCTTCCGGTACCGATAAATCTGTGATTACGCCAAAAATTGAGGCAGCAAAGCGACAAATTAAATTAGCTTTAGAGCATTTTTATGTTCCGGAAAAAGCCGATGCAGAAATTACCGACTGCGACAAATATATTTTTAATTTAAGTCAATCTCGTAAATGTCTTATCTTCGCCAACAATAAATCGCAAACCGAATCTGTAATTGCATCTTTACGTCAAATTGCTGCAAGTGAAAGACAACCAGATATTTATCACGTCCATCATGGCAGTATATCGGCTTCTCTACGACAAATTGCAGAAAAAGCCATGCGGGAACCCCATCAACCTGCGGTAACTGCTGCAACTTTAACTTTAGAAGTAGGAGTAGATATTGGCTATTTACAGCGAGTCATTCAGTTAGAATCACCCTCTTCTGTAGCAAGTTTTTTACAGCGTTTGGGGCGCAGTGGGAGAAGGGGAGAACCTGCGGATATGCGTTTTGTTTGTCCGGAAAAACAGCCATCTTTAGAAGCACCACTTCCCAAACAAATTCCCT
Organism: Rivularia sp. (in: cyanobacteria); assembly: GCA_049649675.1. Classification (GTDB taxonomy): domain Bacteria; phylum Cyanobacteriota; class Cyanobacteriia; order Cyanobacteriales; family Nostocaceae; genus Rivularia. The sequence continues at coordinate 8,500 of JBARZF010000525.1, forward strand.
GGCAACTTTTACAGTCAATAGCAATAATTCAACTTTATTTAGAAGGCAAATGGATTGAACCAATTGAACCGATAAAATACCCATTTAGTCTGCTTTATCATCAAAGTATGAGTATTTTGGCAGCAACAAAAGAAATCTCACCGTCTGCTCTTGCCCGAAAAGTGTTTAATTTATCATCTTTTCAATATATATCTCAAGAAGATTATAAATTATTGCTGCGTTATTTAGTTAGCATAGACCATATTAGTAAAACCGAATCAGGTAAATTAATACTTGGTTTAGCTGGTGAAAAAATAGTCAATAGATTTCAATTTTACGCTGTATTCCCCGAAACTATTGAGCTTAGCGTTAAACATGATTCAACAGATATCGGTACTATTGTTATAGTGCCTAAAGTCGGTAGCCAATTTGGGTTAGCAGGAAAAACCTGGGAAGTTTTAGACGTAGATTTTGCAAAAAAAACAATATTTGTTAAACCAGTAGAAGGTAAAGCCGGTATATTTTGGCGCGGCGGAAATGGTACAATTCACAGCAAAATCTTAGAACGTATGCGTCGCGTTTTATTAGAAGATACAGAATATGCTTATTTGCAAACAAATGCTAAAAAAAGATTACAAGAAACACGTCAATTAGCTTCAGACTTTGAGTTAGACAAACGCAATATAGTCAAATTAGAAAAAGGTAAATGCTGCATTTTTCCTTGGATGGGTACAGTCGCTTACAACACCTTACAGAAACTGCTAAACAATTTTTGTCGAGAGTCATTAGAAATTAAATCTCTTGGTGGAGTTAATCCTTATTTTATGATACTGAAATTAGGTAAAGGTAAATTTGAACAACTCGAACCCGAAATTTTATCTTTGTGCGAACAACGCATTGTCAACGAACATTTAGTTGCAGATGCAGAAGCACCAGAAATACAGAAATACGATAAATATATTCCTCATCCATTATTACGAACAGCCTTTGCAAGCGATTATTTGAATATGGAAGAAGTTCGACAGCAAGTTGCGCTTTGGTAGGGTGATGAGGGAGATGGGGAGATGGGGTAGGCTATTGACTTTGATAAAATTTTCCCGTTTTTCGTTCATACCCCCATCCCTCACCCCACCCTTACGGGCACCCCTCTCCAGGAGAAGGGCAGAGGGGAAGGGGGAGAGGGAGAAGATGGGGAGACAAGGAGACAATTATTTACTTCTAACTCCTAACTCTCAATCCAAAATCTAAAATCCAAAATACAATGTACGATTATGTAATTGTTGGTGCAGGCTCTGCTGGTTGCGTATTAGCAAATCGTTTGACAGAAAATCCTCAAGTAAAAGTATTGCTTTTAGAAGCTGGGAATCCAGATAAATCTCTAAAATTTAAAATTCCTGCGGGTTATCCCGATTTATTTAAAACCAAATATGATTGGCAATTTTATACAGAAAAGCAATCCAATTTAAATAACCGTCAACTTTATTTTCCTCGGGGAAAAGTTCTTGGTGGAAGTAGTTCAATCAATGCCATGATTTATATTCGAGGCAATTCCGATGACTATGATAACTGGCAGAATTTGGGCAATCAAGGATGGAGTAGTAAAGAAGTACTGACCTATTTTAAAAAAGCCGAAAATCAATCCAGAGGTGCCAGCGAATATCATGATATAAAAGGACCTCTTCACGTTACCGATTCGCGCTCCTGCAATATTCTATCTGAGGTTTTTCTCCAAGCAGCAACGGAATTTGGATTGACTCGCAATAATGATTTTAATGGAATACAGCAAGAAGGAGTAGGCTTTTATCAAGTCACTCAAAAAAATCGGCAGCGTCACAGCGCTGCTACAGCTTATTTAAAACCTGTATTATCTAGAAAAAATTTAACTGTCAAAACGAATTCCCACGTTACACGTATATTATTTTCGGGAAAACAAGTTGTTGGTTTAATTTATAAAACTCAACTTAAAAAGAAAAATACAGAATCTAAAATAAAAATCAACAAAGAACTTATATTAAGTGCCGGAACAATCAATTCTCCTCAATTATTAATGCTTTCTGGAATCGGTTGTGCGAAACATTTAAAATCATTAAATATTCCAGTATTAATAGATTTACCTGGTGTAGGGCAAAATTTACAAGACCATTTATTTGTATCGATCGCCTATAAATGTACAAAGCCTATTTCCCTAGCCGATCTCAATAAACCACATAATATTCTCAAGTATTTACTCTTCAAAAAAGGAGCATTAACTTCAAATATAGCTGAAGCAGGTGGTTTTTTAAAAACCGCAGACAATTTAAATAACGTTAATCTCCAATTACATTTCGCTCCCGGTTGTTTAATAAATCACGGTTTTACGAAGCAGCGTTATCAACACGGATTTACTTTATGTCCAACTCTTTTATATCCTCAAAGTAAAGGTAAAATTACTCTACGCTCAAACAAACCTTTAGAACCAGCAGTTATTCAACCTAACTTTCTTGCAAGTCAACAAGATTTAGAAACTTTATTAGCAGGAGTGAAAATAAGCCGTCAAATTTTACAACAACAAGCATTTGACCAATTTAGAGGTGAAGAAATTGTCCCCGGTTTGCAAATTCAATCAAATGAAGATATTGATACTTTTATCCGTAATACCGCAGAAAGTTTATACCATCCAGTCGGAACTTGTAAAATGGGTAATGACTCAATGTCGGTAGTTAATTCAAAACTACAAGTTTATGGTGTAAAAGGATTAAGAGTTGTAGATGCTTCAATAATGCCTAATATCATTGGCGGTAATACAAATGCACCTACAATTATGATTGCTGAAAAAGCTGCCGATATTATTAAATCAATTAACAATTAACAATTATCAATTATCAAAATCCGCCTCTTAATATTTAATAAATTCATAACTGAGAATTAACCCTGGCTGCGACATAAATAGATATTATGACTTAGGACAGATGCAAAGCATATATTATTGCTGATGAAATACTTAACAGGTAGTAATTTTCATGAATTAATTTAGTTTTTCAATTTAAATCCAAACTAGTTTAAAAAAACTATGATACTTAGATAATTCCATCTACCAATAGACATAACTAGTTTTTTAATATACTGTTGCTTTCATATTGATTTTGATACGCTAGGAGTATTGAAGTAATGGGCTTAATTGATTTATGCACTGGTTACTGACCGGACGATTAGCTGTAGAGAAAATAACAGTTCGGATTCCAGATTTGCCAGCATCGTTAAAAGGCATCCGCATAGTGCAAATGACAGATTTTCACTATGACGGCTTACGTTTATCAGAGAAAATGTTAGAAAAAGCCATAATTGCTAGCAACGAAGCGGAACCCGATATAGTAGTTCTGACTGGCGATTATGTAACTGACGATCCAAATCCGATCGATAAATTAGTCCTTCAACTCAAGCATTTACAAAGTCGCTGCGGTACCTATGCAGTGCTTGGCAATCATGACATACATTACGCTCATTCAAAAGCAAAAATTACATCCGCTTTTACCAGAGTTGGAATTAAAGTACTGGAAAACGAAATTGCTTATCCGCTAGGAAAAGAATTACCATTAGTGGGGCTTGGTGAATTTTGGTCTGCCGATTTTAAGCCAGAATTAGTGATGAACCAGTTAAATCCAGCAAAACCGCGCATATTTTTATCACATAATCCCGATACCGCCGATATATTGCGACAGTGGCGAGTAGACTTACAATTATCCGGTCATACCCACGGTGGTCATATTGCGATCCCCGGTATTGGCCCTGCGATCGCAATTTATAGCAATATTGTTCGCAGTATGCCAGGAAAATTGCGCCGTAAAATGCCATTTGTAAAAACAGAATTTTTCAAAGTAGTCAAAAATTGGCAATGGGCAAAAGGATTTCATCAAGTCGGCAGCAATCAACTATACGTTAATCGTGGCTTAGGAACCTATTTACCGGGAAGACTTTTTTGTAACCCAGAAGTCACCGTTATTACCCTTGAATAGAGGGATGGGGAGATGGGGAGATGGGGGGATGGGGAGATGG
>JBARZF010000526.1:0-3732 GCA_049649675.1 Rivularia sp. (in: cyanobacteria)
TCCGATTTTGACGTTATTTAAAGTAAAATAATTTGCTTTATTACCAGGTTCAAAATATCGATGTTCGTCAAAAACATCATAAGTTGGCAGCAATCGCTTGTGAAAAATCTGTTTTACTTTTCCTTCAGTAAGTAAAGCAATGCTGTTATAAAGAGGTTTTCCTCCAAGAATATGTGCTTGAACATTTTCTTCAGCAGTTCCGACTAATACCGCTAAATTACCTGGTAAATCTTTGGCTAACTGTTGCAAAGCGATATTCATAGCCTGCATAAAATCAGGTTTTAATAATAAATCTCGTGGAGGGTAGCCGCATAAAGAAAGTTCGGGAGTTAATAATAAATCGGCTTTATCAGCTACTGCTTTGTTAGCAGCGTCAATAATTTGTTGAGTATTACCAGGTATATCGCCAATAATTGGATTTATTTGAGCTATTGTAATTTTCATTTATTAATTATCAATTATAAATTGGGTAATAGGGGATGGGGAATTGGGAATTGGGAATTGGGAGTTAATATTATTTCCTAATATCTTCTTCCTTTATTTTCTGTATATTTTTATAGAATGGTGCATATCAAATTCAATCCGAAGTAAATACAAATTAAATAAAAACTAAAGGCTTATCTTTAAACGGTGCGAAAGCTTCGGCATCAAACTTATACAAACTAGCAGGACGACCGGCACCTCGCGACACTTTTATTCCGGTATCAGATAAAAAACCTAATTTTAGTAAGCGAGCGCGAAAATTAGAATAATCAGAAAAATTATCTCCTAAAACAGTAGTATAAAACTGATAAAGATCGTTCAAAGTAAACTTTTCTGGTAATACATCAAAAGCGACAGGAGAATACTCCAATTTATTTCGCAAACGCTTATGTCCGTATGAAATTATTTCATTATGATCGAATGCTAATGATGGTACGTCTTTTACCGGATACCAAGCTACATCCGCGACGCTATCGGTAATTAATTGTGCTTCTTCAAATCGTACTAAAGCAAAATAACTTACTGATAAATAACGCACTCCATAACTATCACTTGCTTCCCTTGGGTCGCGTTGGGGGCCGCCAAAAGTGTACAATTGCTCTAAATAAAGGTTTTCAACACAAATTTTCTCAGCCATAATTCTATAGGCAGCATCTTCCAAAGACTCCCCTTCACGAACTAAAGTACCTGGAAGACCCCAAGTTTTTGCAAATGGTTCACAAGGGCGCATTATCAATAGAACTAATAACCTATTTTGAGCAATATCAACTGAAAAAATTGCATTATCAACACCAACTTTGAAATCAGCTAAGGGCTGTTGATTTAAGGTTGGTAAAGTTTTGTTTTGGTTGAGTCTTGGCATTCGTATAAATGCTTTTGATAAATATAAGCAGCTACAGAGGGTGTCAAAGCTTGAGTATCGCCATGTTCGCGATACGCTGTTGAAGAAACATCTAATCCTGTGAGGTTCGCTACAGTGATTTCTCCTCCTAATTCACGTATATTTTGCAAACTACTTTCATCTATCGTATATCCCGGTCTTGGTATCACCAATACTTCTGCTTTTTGCAACAAATCTCCAATTCTATACCAACGCTGAAATTGATCGAGCAAGTCCGAACCAATTATTACAACAAGCTCGGTATCTTTACTCCAGCGTTGTTTAGCATTTTCTACTGTTGTTACGGTTCTTAAGTGGCTTAATCCCTGTTCTAAATAAATATTTTGTCTTGATGAGCTAATATCGGCAATTAATAACCGCAACATTTCAACACGATTATCTAAAGCTGTTTGATGAGATTTAAAAGGATTATTTACCGCCCAAACTGCCACTAAATCGTAATGGTGGGACAACCAAACTAAAACAGCTTGATGTCCTGCTGTTGGTGGATCTGCACTTGTACCAAATAATGCAATTTTCATTAATTAGTTGTTAGTTGATAGTTGATAGTTGTTAGTTGTTAGATTTATTTATTGGGGATAATTAAAACTGAATTAAATAAACGAATTTTCTACTGCTCACTGCTCACTGCTCACTGTTAACTGCTCACTGTTAACTGCTTTTGTTTGCTCAGTTAACTGTTGTAGAGAAGTTGAAATTTCTACTGGCATTGATGTTTCGGAATCTAAGTTTCTAATCTGAGGAGATAAACTAGCAACTGAAGCGGCTGTTCGTTTTCTTATCGTTTCAATCGTATAAGGCGGTTCCAAACGTCTACCATCTTTCATAAATAATTTTAGTAAAGGTTGCTTATCTGGATAATTTTCCGAAACTAATCCCAAAGTATCTTTCTTCAGTTCACCTTTTACGAACTCGCGAAAAATTTGCTTTCTTCCTGGGTAACTAACTTTGCCGCTAGACTGCTTCATCACCGGAATACCGTCTATTTCCACAAGTTTGTAAACTCCATTTACTGGCTTACCTGTCACCAATCGGGTTCCTATGCCATAACCATCAATTGGGGCATTATTCTTTTTAAGTCTGCTAATTTCCCATTCGTCTATATCTCCGCTCGCAAAAATTGATACGTCTGGCAAAATTTCTTTGACTTGTTTTGATAATGCTATCAAATCTCCAGAATCTAATCTCACTCCCGTTAACTTTATTTCTCCCGCTTTTACCTTAACTGCTAATTCACGAGCGGCAGCTATTGTATCATAAGTATCAATTAACAAGGGTGCCCCTGGAAAGTATTGATGAAATGTGCTAAAAGCCTTTTCTTCACTACCTTCTAACCCAGAAAGCGCCATAACTAAAGCGTGAGCCATTGTACCACTGGGTTTTTGACCAAGTTTTAATGCTGCCAACACGTTGGATGTCGCATCAAAGCCTCCAGCTAATGCCGCTCTCGCCGCCCACAACGATGCTTGAGGGCTAAATGCTCGTCTCGTACCAAATTCCAACAATGTTGTTTCTTCTCCTGCAACATTTCGCGATCGCGCTGCTCGGGTTGCAATCAATGTCTGGTAATTCAAGGTATTGAGCAAGTAAGTTTCTACTAACTGCGCTTGCCATAACGGTGCTTCAATTCGCAACAAAGGTTCGAGAGCAAATACCGCAGTGCCTTCCTCTACTGCCCATACATCCCCCGTAAATTTTCCAGTCTCTAATAACGACCAAAATTCTACAGGTGCCGACGCAAAAATTCCCGTATCTTGCAAAGCCTTTATTTGATCGGCATTAAAACTAAAGTTTTCCAAATATTCCAGCACCTGCGCTAACCCCATCGCGATCGCATAACCAAATCCTTGTGGAAGTCTTCTAGCAAATACTTCAAAACTGGCTCTTTTTTGATCTACATTTTCACCCTTATAACAAGCCGCCATGGTCAATTGATAAAGGTCTGTCAATAAACTATAATCCGAGCTGGAAATAGTTAATTGATCGGATATTGACCTATACTCGCGGTTAAACAAACTTGTCATACAGAAAAGCACCTTGGCAACACCTATTTGTATTTATGGTAGTTTTCACCATAAGTGATGTCAATAGCTAATTTAGGGAATTGGGAATTGGGAATTGGGCATGGGGAAGAATTAATAACCTCCATTTTCAATGAGAATACCGGAAATTAGTTCGTTTAGAACTTTTTCGAGAAGGATGTTTGTGATAAACCATTTATGTCAGCGACTCCCGACTTGAAGTCGGGAGCTTCCAGCATAGGGCGGGAAGTTCTCGTATTGAAAGTCCCAAGTTGACCAGACTCAGTTAACACTACGTTCGAGAGGCAAGTTAAAGACTCACCTGTA
>JBARZF010000527.1:0-15108 GCA_049649675.1 Rivularia sp. (in: cyanobacteria)
AATTTAGCTCTTGGTAAATGTGTTGTAGAGGTAATTAATTTCACTTTATGCACGCCCCATTGCCGTAAAATTGGAATACTATAGTAAAAGTTATCAAAGGTAGAATCGGCACATTTTTCTAACCAAACATTGTCCATAGGTGCAGTTTGCCGTTGAAAAATCAGCCAAATACAAGGATCTTTAGAACCGCTAGAAATTAAAATTGGAATTTGCGGGTTTTTTTGTGCTAGCTCGGCAACATACATTTCTCTTTTAATACTTCCACCCAAAACAAAAAAGGCATCTACAGGTTTGGAAGATGCAAAAAAGATAGTTATAGTAGTAAAAAATAACCAGATAGAAATTAGTAGGCTAACACCAATCGTAAATTTTTGTAAAAAACGCCACCGTTTTTGATATTGACTTTTTCTTTGAAAAAATCGGTCATTCTTTACTTTACGATTCATAGCAAACCTGAATAAAATGGTTAATAGTAGCTTGGGTAAAATCCAAAGTTCATGTAACTAATATAGCGGGCGCGATAACCTCTCTTATGACAAGTAAAATTGGCTGCTAGTATGACACTGATGAAACTGGCATAATAATGAATTAAGCTTGGGTCGGAAATTAACTAAGTTAAGAAGCCATTATCAAGAGCTAGTAAGCGAGTTTTAAGAAAATTTCCAACATAAGTATCGAAGGTTTAAATATCAACCGAGCAAAACGGACCGGCTTTTCGACGATCTGAATTGCTAAACTGTCAAAAACACCATCCCAAAGTGCAAATATACATGAAACAATCAGCGAAACGTTACTCGCCACTGCGATCGGCTTTTATTGGTGGAGCAATAGCCACTACAGCAGCAGTGTCTGTATTTGGTCCAGTTTGGTGTCGTTCCGTTCGTGCTGCTCTACAGGATAGCCCCAAAGCGATTGTTGACCAAGTATGGCAATTAGTGAATCGCGAGTACGTAGACGGTTCATTTAATAACCAAGACTGGCAAACCGCTAGAAAAACTTTACTTAGCAAGAATTATACGAATCGCGAGCAAGCTTACGTTGCCGTTCGTCAAACTTTAAAAAGATTGGGCGATCCATACACTCGTTTTATGGACCCCCAAGAGTACCAAACTCTTACTTCTCAGACTTCTGGGGAAGTTTCCGGGATTGGTATTCGTATGGAGATAAATCAAACAACCCAGCTTTTAACAGTTGTAGAAGCTTTAGAAAATTCTCCAGCATTGAAAGCGGGTATTAAAGAAGGCGATGTAATTCTGGCGATTGACGGAAAATCCACCAAGAATATGAAAATAGAGGATGCCTCTAACTTGATTCGAGGTAAGGTGGGTAGCTCTATTAATTTACGCTTGGGAAGACCTACTCAAAGAGCATTTGATGTCAAACTGACGCGGGCAACTATTGAAGTTCCCACCGTGCGTTATACCCTTAGAAAAGAAGGTAATCGTCAGGTAGGCTATATACGTTTGCGGGAATTTAGCGCTCATGCAGCAGAACAAATGGACCGAGCTATCCGTAAATTGAATGCGAGTAACGTTGACGGCTTTGTATTAGACTTGCGGGGAAATCCGGGTGGTTTGTTAAACGCAAGCATTGAAATTGCTCGGATGTGGCTTGATGAAGGTTCAATTGTTCGCACGGAAGACCGTAAAGGTGGAAGCGAATTGACAAAAGCCAACAGGACAGCCTTGACAAAACGTCCGTTGGTAGTGTTAGTTGATGGCAATTCAGCCAGTGCGAGTGAAATTCTTACAGGCGCACTCAAAGATAACAAGCGAGCAACCGTAATTGGCTCAAAAACCTTTGGGAAAGCATTAGTACAATCAGTTCACCAATTAGCAGATGGTTCCGGTGTCGCTATTACTGTTGCTCATTACTATACTCCTAAAGGAACCGATATCAATAAAAAGGGAATTACGCCCGATGTAGAAGTTGATTTAACAGTATCTCAGCAACGTCAGCTTGCAAGCGATCCAAGATTGCTAGGTACAAATAAAGATCCTCATTATTCACGAGCGCTGTCGATTTTATCAACCAACAGCTTTGCGTCTCAAGAGCCAAATCAATTCTCTCGCAATCCTTCACAACTTCAGAGACGTTAGTTTTTGCTGCTAGCAGAATGCGGCTTATCAGTTATAGCGGCGTAGGATGGGTATTTCAACCCATTAGCAACGCCGATTATTTTCTTTTAACTCATAAAGATATTCAAACTGGTTGCCGGTAGTTGTTAAATTAATATTTTGAGTTTTCGCGCAGCATAGTTGATTTTTGAAAATTATTGATAATGGTTTTTAGATTGGGAATACTGAAAAGTAAAGGTTAGTAGTTTTTCACCTTCTAACCAATAATTCCTAGTCTAAAATCTCGAATTCATGAATAACGAGTCATCTAAGACAACCGCTACCAATACCTTTAAACCCCAGGTATCGGTGGTGGTTCCTATTTATAACGGTACGGCAGATTTACCAGAATTAATTAACTGTCTATTGGCTCAAACCTATCCAAAAGAACGGGTAGAGTATTTATTGGTGGACAATAACAGTAGCGATGGTACTTCTGAATTATTAAAATTAGCTGTCTTAAATTGCCCGATAAAAATTCGCGCTTTGAGCGAAAAAGAAATTCAAAGTTCTTACGCTGCACGTAATACTGGTATTCGTGAAGCCGTGGGCGAAATTATTGCTTTTACCGATGCTGATTGTCGTCCCCAGCCACAGTGGTTAGAAGAATTAGTTCAGCCTTTTATCAATCAAAATATAGTAATCGTCGCTGGTGAAATTACTGCTTTAGCTGGTAATACTTTTTTAGAAAGATACGCAGAGAAGCAAGAAACATTATCGCAAAAGCATACATTAGCGAATAAATTTTGTGCTTACGGACAAACTGCAAATTTAGCAATTCGCCGATTAACCTTAGAAAAAGCAGGATTATTTCGTCCCTACTTAACAACCGGGGGTGATGCCGATATATGTTGGCGAATTTTGGAACTTGAAATTGGAAATTTAGAATTTGCCCCCGAAGCAATCGTACAGCATCGTCATCGAACCACATTAAAAGAGCTAAAAAGTCAGTGGCAACGTTATGGGCGCTCCAATAGCTATCTCCACGAACTACATAATGTAGAATTGATGCGCGAAATAAGCAAGCGTGAATGTTACTATCGTCTCTTACGTTGGTTGCTCAAGGAAGTACCCAAAACCAGCGTAAAAGCCTTCCACGGTAAAGCCAGCTTCTTGGACTTTCTGAATACACCAATTGGCTTATTTACCGCTAGAGCGCGTTATTTAGGACAGCAGCAAGCACAATTACCTCCTCAAGCCAAGAAAATTGAATGGCTGTGAGACAGTGAACAGTTAACAGTGAGCAGTGAGCAGTTATCAGTGTGGGAGAAAGGGAGGCGCGGAGTTAAAAGTGAGTAGCAAGTAGTGAATTTATTTCGTCTTCCCTCATCTCCTCATCTCCTTGTCTCCCCATCGAAAAAAAGAGCGGTACAGTAAACTGTCACCAAATTTCGCTAAATTGGAAAATGTACAATACAGGAAAATTGAGATGACAGCACAACTGTTACTGGTAGATGATGAACCCGGATTGCGCGAAGCCGTAAAAGATTACTTGGAAGCTAGTAATTTTAACGTTCAAGTCGCCAGTAACGCTAGTGATGCTTGGGATTGGATGCAGCAAAATAACCCCGATTTGGTCATCTCCGATATTATGATGCCTCAAGTAGATGGTTATCAATTTCTCAAGCAACTCCGGGATGATACTCGTTTTAAAACATTACCAGTAATATTTTTAACTGCAAAAGGTATGACTGGCGATCGCATTCAAGGTTATCAAGCTGGTGTTGATGCTTATTTACCTAAACCCTTCGATCCAGATGAGTTAGTGGCAATTGTGGAAAATTTGCTTGCTCGTCGTGCTGCGAAGACTACCTCTAGTGTCGAGGAAGGGGAAACCCCAGATTTAGCCGAATTAGCGTCACAGATGGCTCGAATAGAGGCGTTGCTGACTCAAAAAAATGCCATTACTCTAACAAGCCCACCTTTCAATATCGACTTGACTCCCAGAGAACAAAGTGTTTTGAATTTGGTTGCTGAAGGATTAATGAATAAAGAAATTGCTCGTCGCTTAGATACAAGCGTTCGCAATGTCGAGAAATACGTCAGTCGTTTATTTAGCAAAACTGGGACGAATAGCCGTACTGAGTTGGTTAGATTCGCTTTGGAACATGGTTTGGCTAATTAACCGAAACATTCTGCATGCCTTTATTGATTAATATTTTTTATAGCTCTCAAGAAGATTGCAAGGTTAATTGGTGGACGCTCGGTGTTTAGGAATATTCGATTATGTTTAGATTTCCTAAAACTTTTTTCTTCTTGTGCTTCGGACAAGTTTGTCTCCACAGATAGGGAATAGAAATTTTCAACCCGAATGGGTGACTTGTTCGATTCATTTGTCAGATAAAAAGCAGGGAACTTGCTTTAATAAACCTGCATCATATTAAGTAATATTCCGGATTTACAGGTATTAAAATATGAGCAATCATTAAGTAGGAAAGCGTCAAACAAACTATTTGTTAGAACAACGAAAAACTTTAATAGCCTTTCTTTGTAGCTTATACGACCTCGTTTATAAACTGAAGTCATTAGATATAAATAATTTGCAGCCATGTATATATATTACTGCGTACTTTCTTTAGTAAACTGAACAATAGGGATACTGATATTTTTTAAGTATTTGTGAAACTATTTGTGAAAGTATGCATGGGAAGAGAGTTGTTACTTTCTGGCTCATCCCACACATGCTTATAATCTCAACTCTAGGTACACAAAATTCTGGGAACTGTAAAGAATGGCTTATCGAATATGCAGCCATGAAAAAATTAGAAAGGATTGTGAGATGCTTTTTGAGTAATGTCGGCCCCAAAAGCCTTACCGAGCATTTGCGTGCCTTCTAAAAGGAGGGTACGAATACTACGGCGACGGTCTCATGCAATTATAAATATTTTCTTCCCTGGTATGTCAATATTCTTTGTAGACCGTAACCGGCTCCGTAACAGCAAGGACAATTGCCGTCTTAGTAGGCACCCGATTTACTTCTATTGCAATGGGATGGAGTCAACGTTTGGTTACTGTAGACGCAACCCCGCGATCAAAATGCGTAGATGCCGGGTAGACGCACAATGAATGTGACGTTTCGAGAATACATGGCAAAACCCAGCCAAAGTGAACATAGTTGCTCGAGTAATACCAATTAACTTGTTGTGGAAAAAAATTAAGCTTCGGATTTAGACTTAAGAATTTACCAATGCCTTTGGCACAATTGTGACTTTATAGAACCAAATTATTTATACAACCGTGTTCGTTATTGGTTCATTTCGTTGAAGTTACGCAACCGCATAAGCTGACGACGCATTTGCGGTGACGCTTTTAACTCAGTTGTCTGGTGAACTTTTACAACCTGCTGCAACATTTCTAAAAAGTCGTCAGAACCTTCTGCCAACGCTTCTAGAAGCACTTGCAAGAGCTGATCGCGATCGCGCAATAAACTCTTTTCCTCAATCAGTCGGAATTTAAGGTTGATTTCGCATTCATAAACACCGACATCGGGGTTGTTAATTTGGCGTGGTAATGCTTTCGAGTTCATAGTTTTTACGATTCCTTTACTCGTCGGTGGTCATAGGGGTGATTTCGTTTAATCTCAAGCAAAAGTTCTTTATATTTTGTTTGAAATCGAAAGTAGCGTGCGACTTTGCAAGAAGAAAAATCATCCATGTTCAAAAGTATTGCATTTCACTCTCCGGGAAAGTTGGTTTGTCGGTAGACTAACTGATTCTATAATTTTATATTCATGCACCAGTAACTGTTTTAGCAAACCCTAAACTATTATTCAGTTTTTAAACTTCTATACAATGAAGTTTCTGTAAGAACTTGCTAATGCTTTTTAAAGGTTTTTACATCAAACTTATCTCCACGTCAATAACAGTTTTACTTTTAACTAAAATTGAAGTAATACTACGTAAGTAAAAACGCTGAAATCATTTTATTAGACTATAACCTACGGTTGTTGTTTAGCAATTCCGTAGAATTACTAGATGTCAGTTTTATTCATTAAAAAAACACAATGGGCGGTATTAAGACGAAAACTTTTAAGGGTAAACTTAGTATTCGAGCATCAATTAGCACATCACCTAAATTATGTCTTCTGGTGGAGAACATAAGGCAAAATTCTCAAATATTCGATGAATTCTCACTTTCAAAAAGTATGCGTCTGTGTTTATGCCGATTCAAGCTTACCAGACTGACCGTAATGATAAATTCGTGGTTCCCCAATTAATGAAAATACTCGGCATGCAGGAGCAATTAAATTAGAAATGAGGGTGAAGTAGAGTAAGAGTTTTATTTAGTAGCCCGTACAAAAATGCAGAACGATAGCTTGTATGCGGGGAGTTTGATGCAAGCAATGTGATGTTGAAGTTTCCTTTCAGGAATTTAGAGTCTACAATAAGTGGAGTGTTACTTAACTATTAAAGAACGAAAGCCTCCTATGGATAACCAGATGCTGCTTAAATCCACAACTCGCCATATCCGTATTTTTGCGGCAGAAGTTGAGGATGGCGAATTGGTTCCTAGCAATCAGGTATTGACTTTGGATATCGATCCAGATAATGAATTCACTTGGACTGAAGACACTCTACAGGTTGTATATCGTAAATTTGATGAATTAGTCGAAGCTAATAGCGGTGAAGACCTAACTGACTATAATCTGCGTCGCATTGGTTCGGATTTAGAACATTTGGTGCGTTCGCTTTTACAGAAAGGCTCAATTAGCTACAACACCTTATCACGAGTCAATAACTATAGTATGGGACTTCCACGAGTCGCAGGTTCCCAAAGCAATTAAATAGCTGCTCTTTATAACCTCAATCTTTAAGAATTTATAAAGATGTCTGCCGTCAGTTATTTGAGGTGAATCTATATACTCACCTCAAATAACCTCTAAATCTTTACGCAAACTTTATATTCATGAGACGGCAAAGCGGTTTAGCTACCGTAGCAAAAAATTTAACTGTGGTCTTAATACATTCAATATTTATCTACAGAATTGATGCAATATGCGCGGTGTACCTAAAACTGCTTCGAGCGCACCTAATATATGCCATACTGTAGAAGTTTTAGCCCCTGCATTTTAGATGAATTTAAAGTCAGTTGGGTACTGCAATTAAGGCAAGCAAACCCTTCAAGCTTGTAAATCGCAGTCTAATTACTGATAAGATAGAGTATTTTAGATAACTAATAATAATAGAAATACTTAAGTTACTATCGTTTAATGATTTGTAAAGTAGGTATATATATAGAAAACAAATAAAGAAATAATATTCAATAAAGTGTATGGCTTGACTCAATAATTGATTCTACTTGCCTACAAAATAGTATAAGCATCATCCCAGAGGTGGTAATTTTTTATATACTTTCTCTAAAAGACGTATCATGACTAATTAACTGGCTAGATTTATAAACTTTCATACTGCCTATCAAAAGGGTGTCTGTTATAAAATCCCGAGTCAAAATGGAATATATCGTTTTATGCGAACGCGAACGGTTATTTAACTGTTCTCTATGAATAAACAAAAACGAACATGAATCGCCTTCTCGGTGGGAAACTATGGAAAATGACGCGGCAACGCTCTACTGTCCAAACGAACTTTGTCAAGCTGCTAACCCCCTTACCCACAAGTTTTGTCAGCGATGCTCCACACCCCTACCCAAACGTTATCTTTGGGCTGTGGCGGAACCGATGGCTGTGGGAAATTCTGGAGAATTGCTACAAGAGCGTTATTTAATCATCGAACAAAATGTCTTATTAGATACCAAACCCGGTATTTTGCCACAAATACCCGAACAACAAAAGTTAGATGATATAAAGTCCTATCTCAGATTAATTCCTTATCGGCTACACGTTCCTCAAGTTTACGGACTGCTGTCTTTAAATACTGGGAACACCCAAACAGAAATATTACTTTTAGAAAAGCCTCCGCTTATTGTTCATGAATCACCACTTACCGTGCAATTGTGCGAGCAATTGACAGATGTTTGGAAGAAGGCAAGTTCATGGAGACAACTCAATTGGCTGTGGCAAATGTCTCAGTTATGGCAACCTTTGGCTACTGTTGGTGTTGCTTCTAGCTTACTGACAAAAAATTTAATTCGGACCGAAGGTTCGATAGTACGCTTATTAAAATTAGGTTCTGATGGCGATACTAGACCAAAGTTGGCCGCTCTAGGAGAATTTTGGCAGCAAGAATTATATCAGGGCGCAGTGGGGACGATTCGCAAATTTATGGGCGAAGTTTGTCGTTTATTGATTGAAGGAGAAATACATTCAAGCGAACAGTTGACTGCCCTTTTAGATAAGGGGTTAACATCCTTAAGTGAATCTAAGAAGACAAAAGTCAATGTGTTCGCGCTGACAGATACCGGACCATCGCGCCAACGTAATGAAGATTCTTGCTATCCGCAAAGCGGTACAACTATCTCTAAACCACCATCAAAATCAGCTTTGACTATCGTTTGTGACGGTATTGGCGGACATGAAGGAGGCGATGTAGCTTCTAAGACGGCGATTGAGACAATTCAACACTCTGTAGCGCAATTAGCTTCTTTACCGGAAGACCGGATTAATCCTCAAGCATTACTTGCAGACTTGGAACAAGCTGCTGCTATTGCTAACGATAAAATTAGCCAGCTTAACGATAGCGAAAATCGTCAAGGACGGCAGCGCATGGGAACTACTGTGGTGATGGCATTACCTATTGCCCATGAAATGTATATTACCCATGTAGGGGACAGTCGTGCTTACTTAATTACACGCAATAATTGCCATCAAATAACTCTTGACGATGATGTGGCTTCACGAGAAGTGCGACTTGGCTATGCGGTTTATCGAGATGCCGTAGGTCAGACCGCTTCTGGTTCTTTAGTACAGGCATTGGGCATGAATGCGAGTAGTGCTTTACACCCGACAGCACAGCGATTCATTCTTGATGAAGATTGCGTTTTTCTACTGTGTTCGGACGGTCTAAGTGATTTTGACCGTATAGAACAATACTGGGAAACAGAAATTTTACCGTTACTCGATGGTCAGGGTGATGTAGTTAGCGTTACTAAGCAATTGTTAGAGATTGCTAACAATCAAAATGGTCATGATAACGTGACTATCGCCACCATACATTGTCAAGCTAAATATTCCGAGCCGAAGTTAGCATTAGAAGCAAAATTAGCCGACGTTTCTTCTATTTCGGTAGCGGATTCTTCACGTTTAGCCCCCGTTACACAAAATATTCCGAATCAGAAAACTCAGGTTATTCCCGAAAAAACTACTCGCAAAGGCATGAATTTGCCCTTAATGTTGGGAGTAGTTGCTTTATTAACTATAGTTGGGGGTAGTATAGGATATTTATGGCGCCAAGGATTGCTTAGTCGCAACTCTCAACCAGCAGAAGAAGTAGGACAACCAGAAATAACAACGTCGAGCAGCCCCAAGGAAACTTTTGGGGATAATGCTAAAAGACTTGCACAAATTGATAAAGGCTGGTTGATTAATGCCAAAGCAAAATTAGACCTCAGTAAAAGCACCTTGCCACCTGCTGATAATGTACCTGCTCAACCAGGATCAATTTTTGCACCACCTGCTAGTTTGTTACAAGTTGTGCAGAAACAGCAGATTTCATCATCACAAGATTATTGGTTACAGATTAAGGTATGCTCAGTGGGAGATGCCGAAGGGGCAATAAATCCCTCTACGTTACTCAAACCGGGCGAACAAGTATGGTTAAAAAGTTCACAACTAACACCGTCCAATGTTTCAATTGCCGAACCAACTGCTGCATCAGATTTATGTTCAACCGCAGATAGTTCGGCTCCAGCAATTGAAGATTCTTCTACTTCAGTGCCCGTTGAAGATTCCTTGACTCCCAGCCAGCCCTTAATTCAACCGAAACCCGGTAATATTCCTGGCTCAACCCCATTACCTACCCCAAATGGGTAGCAGCACCCATCTCAAAACTCGATAAACT
The DNA here is from genome assembly GCA_049649675.1 of Rivularia sp. (in: cyanobacteria). Lineage (GTDB taxonomy): Bacteria > Cyanobacteriota > Cyanobacteriia > Cyanobacteriales > Nostocaceae > Rivularia. Next base: position 10,073 of record JBARZF010000527.1, read on the forward strand.
ATAAGAAACTGAAATAATAAGAAGAATCGCCTGAAAAGATCATTTTTAGGTAAACATTTTGCTTGACAAAAATTTAGCTTTAAGTTTGAAGAATCCATGCCATCCCTAAACCTGGCGATCGCCCGTCTAGTTCACACTGGCACAGATAATTACGCCATTTGGGTGGTGAATGCCCCCTATCCCAGTGGTTATGTTTTACATGATTGTTTATGGCCGCCAGAACTAAATCAAGCTTGGCTGGAATGGCAACAAATGTTCGCCGGACATTCTCGCTTGGATATATTGCCGAAAAATAAGTCTAAAACTGCAACTCCACTTCCCTTAAATTCCCTATCACCAGTTTCCGGCCAAAAAACCAGTTACAGCAGCCGTTTAATGCAATATATGGGAGTTAGCTTGTGGCGCTGGGTATTTGAAGGAGAAATTCTTGGTAGTTTGGAACGCAGTCGCGGTATCGCTATGGGTCAGCATACACGTTTGCGCTTTCGATTGGAAATTCGCGAACCAGATTTGATTGCTCTTCCTTGGGAAGTTATGCAGCGCGAACCCGGACAACCTGCAATGTCGCTTTCCCAGCATCTATTGTTTAGTCGTACTACTTCTCAAGTCGAACCATTATCTTCTTCACGTACCGATCAAGCTTTAAATATCTTATTAGTTCTAGGTGAAGACGAAAATCTCCAACTTGAAACAGAAGCAGCTATTCTTCAGGCGACTCTTTCGGGTAGTAATCAATTAGGCAGCAATGCCGGATACGCACCCTGTATGGTAAAAACACTGGTAAAGCCAACTCCACAGCAGCTAATTTCGGAGCTAGAAACCAAAGCCTATAACGTTTTCTTTTACGCCGGTCATGGTTTACCAGGTCCCGATGGCGGGTTTCTATTTTTACTAGATGACATGACTTTAAACGGTATGGAACTAGCACAAGCTTTAACCCGTAGTGATGTAAAGCTGGCAGTTTTTAATGCTTGTTGGGGAGCGCAACCTTTCTCCGACAAAAATAGAGCTATTGCTCATAGTAGTTTAGCTGAAGTTCTGATCCGTCAAGGTGTACCGGCAGTATTAGGAATGCGCGATGAAATTACTGATGAGGAAAGCCACAGCTTTATTCAAACTTTTGCCTTAGCTTTACGTACTCGCAAACCCATTGATGAAGCAGTCGCTGAAGGTAGAAAAAGGTTATTAACTATTTATCATTTCAACCAACCTGCTTGGACTCTACCAGTTCTTTACCTACATCCTCATTTTGACGGAGAATTACTAAAAAGTTTTGAGGAAGGTGCTACAGAAATACCAACAACTTTTATTCCCGGTAGTGCAAATGTTTCCCTACGTTCTTTACAAGCAGGAGGCAGAAGTTACTTACTCAAGCCTGGAGTTACCCGTATTGGTCGTACTAAAGAAAATGATATTGTAATTAGAGAACCTTCAGTTTCAAAACGTCACGCTGAAATTCTACGTCGTAATAACCTCAACGGCGAAATTCAAGTCCAAACTTACTATTTGCAAGATTTTTCTACCTATGGCACCACTTGGATTTTACGTTCCGGTGGTTGGGAACAAATCTACCGACGAGAAGTACCTTTAGAATCGGGAATGCACTTGAAATTTGGTAGCACTAAGAGTCAAACTTGGGAATTTCGCATCGAAAATTAGATACATGAATGAGGTTAAGGCAAGGAGGAATAGGGAATATAGAGCGTACTAAGTATTTTTCCTTCAATTAAGCAGTTTTCCATAAATATTTACGTTCTTACGATTCCCGAGTTCAAGTACTAACATAGACGATACACGGCTACTTAAAGTTGAAACTTTTTTAAGTAAATAAAATAAAATCTCAGTTTGCGGAAACCAGAGAGCGGATGCTGTAGCTGTCAATACCCCAATCCACAAGACAAAAGGAGACAACACATGGCTGACAAAATGAAAGGTTCTAAAAATTTTAATAATTCAATTAATAATTCACTTTCTCAAACCGAATTGGATTTACTTGCGACTCTATTAGAACCAGAAGACAACAGTTATCCTTGGAATCCTTGTGACGAGGATACTACAGCTTATTTTAATCAACTCGAAGAGCAATTTGTTATGCAAGATTTGCTAGACGAGGAATTAAGTACGCGGTGCGAAGGTTTCCACAACCAACTAGATGCACTTTGGTCTAAGTGCGATACTTCAGAACAATCTAATTGTAATACAAATACTACAATTGCGGTTAAGCTTCAGAAAAATTTACAAAAACAGTTTTCCAACAGTATGCCGTCATCTTGGATAAGCTTGATTGCTCAAAAAGCAGCAGAAATTTTTAATGATAAACACTCAATCACCGAACAACTCATTGAATGCGTACAAGCTGTATTACCAAGTTTAGAAGTTGATGACATCATGGTTCTAGCACGTCCTTTTGCTTACGCAACCAGAAGTGGCGAACCCAAGAAAATCGAATCTACCCTTGCTAAATTTGATCGAGACGATAATCGTGAATGGGCGGCTCTATCAGAAATTGAGCAAGCAAAAGCAGGGTTAGCAGTGGCTTATCATGCACTAAACCAGTTAGATAGCTCTCAGACAGAAGAGTAATATTTTGCATAAAAAACTTTCTCGCCATTTCTTACTTTAATGGCAGCACAAATGCAATTTAGTTGTGTTCCTTATGACTGGGGCTAGGCTATTTTTAGGATTTTTCTTTCTTGGGGTAGATTTACCCATCATATATAAAGAATAGAATAGTTAATTCTCCAGTCTCATCTATCAAAAGACATATTAGTTGTTAGTGGTTAGTGGTTAGTGGTTAGTGGTTAGTTGTTAGTTGTGATTGAAGATAAAGCTAAATTAATAAATATTATCAAGATATATATATAAATGACTGCTTTTGAAATACGGCTTAACGGAGAATACATTTGTACGGCAGGTGTGGAACAAAAAGGTTCCTTAAGCGCTATTACCAGTTGGTTAAAAAGAACGGATGGGACATCCGAGGAAGAAATGAAGCTTAATGTTGGAGGGCTTACTGAAGATTCAGAGGGAAATAATATTTTCCTAAAATGGATCATCGATCGTAGCTTAGAAGTTGGTGATGAACTTAATATTAAAATTGTTCAAGCTTCAGAAGTTGATAAACCCATAAGTGAAAAACGAGAAGAAGCAAATTTTATTGAAGAGCAACAAAGACGATATTACGAAAAACTCAAACAAAAGTTTGAAAATTAAATAGTTAATAGCTGCTTCTATAAAATAAATCAAGCATTCCAACCCCCGATTAATCTGGGGCTTTGAGTAACTCTTGCTGATAATTGATAATTAATAATTGATAATTGACTTACTTATTTTCAAAAAAGCGGGTGGCGAAATTTTCTTCACGATTGGGTGAAAGCGCCCTTGCTTTAAGAATTGCAGCCATTAAAAAAGCATAAGATAAAACGCCTACAATCACTAAAAGTAAAGCATTGTTAGCTCCAGTTGTATTCCATAAGGCGTGAAGTGCTGACGCGCTAAGGTAGCCAACTAGTAAAATTTGTCCTCCTAATTTTGGTTTAAGCACGGCTAAACCGATGAAATATCCAAGATATCCGCTATAAGCCATGTGTCCGGCCACAGAACCTAAAATTCGAGGAATTAACAACTGTAAACCGACTAATTGACCTGTTTCTACTCCCGATTGAATAGCAGCATTTTGAGTAGCTTCGGGTACGTATTGCCCGAGTGTTTCTAATAAGGTAAAACCTACGGCAGAGGCTGCACCAAGTAAAATGCCATCTAAAGGTTCCCAAACTCCAATACGCTCTTTCCAAGGCGAGGATAATTTTAAGCCGATAAAATATATAGCTATAACTGGTAATATTTTAAGCAGTTCTTCCATTAAGCCAGCGCCGAAAAACATTCGCACTAGTAATTCTGTAAAAGTGATTGATTCTTGAGATGAAGGTAATCTACCTGGCAAGAGTTCGCGAAATACAAAAAGAAATAAATCTAATATAGGGCTAACTAAAATCAAAGCGGTGGATAAAGCCATAGCTAATAAAACCCACCAGGGTTTATGCTTACCACACAGCTGATAAATAAAATAGTAAGCAGCAAAAGCGATATAAATAGCGACTATAACTTGATTTGCTTCTGGCTTTCCTACCGTAGCAAACATTAGTACTACAAATATAACTGTTAAAATTCCAGGTATTAAATATGCTTTACTAGTTAAGTCTTTACCTGTAGAAATTATGGGAAATAATTGAGTGAAGCTAACTGAGTCTGGTTTGGAATAGTTTTGAGAACTTGTTGTTCGGGCAACGGATGTATTAGCAGAAATTGTGGTTCTTTTTTCAACCACTTCGCTACTAAAAACTAGTTGAGGTCCATCGTAGCCCAAAGTAATGCGATCGCCAGGGAAAACTTGCTGACATTCCTGCAAGCGTTTTCCATTAAGATAAGTACCGTTAGCACTATCTAAATCGCAAAGTATCCAACTGATTTCACCATCGGGGGATAAACTTAAGGGACGAACTATCGCATGACGGCGAGATACCATGCGATACTTTAATGCATCCAATACAACTTGACAGTGGGGATCTCGTCCTATTACTGCTTCTGAAGTTGGAATTAGCGAGTAGCGTTGACGAACCGATGGTGTTTCTGATTCCTTACCAGACACTAGCCGCAGAAATGCATTCTGTCTTGCGTTTTTGCCTGTCATCGAGTCAGTATTATTTCTCAACTATATAAAGTGGTTTTTTGTTGGTAGTAAGACTTAACTAGGCAACTTTATTTTTAATGTGCAACTTTGCTTGTTAATACAAAGAAAGTTTACGCTTTGGAGGAAGTGAAACTTTATAATAAAAAATCCTGCCTGATATCGTAACAAGTGCCGGTATGTCACCCATTATCTTAGTCTACGCTACATTGAGTATTTTGGCTTTGTTGAATTATAAATTTTACGCATTGTAATAGTTATCAAAAAAAGTTGTTTTATGTAGTTTGGCTTAACTGTATATTTACTGTCTTGACTTAAACGATAATTTTGTATTTATAAAATTAAAAAA
>JBARZF010000528.1:0-7129 GCA_049649675.1 Rivularia sp. (in: cyanobacteria)
TAATAAGTCCCGCTACCTTTTCCATCAAAGCAGCTACAGGCATTCCTGCGGCAAAGATACGCGCTTCAATATCCCGCATTTGGGCTGCGGTGACTGCGACTTGGGAAATTAATTCTCGGTTATCAAGCATCAGTGAACAGTTATCAGTGAACAGTCAACAGTTATCAGTGAACAGTTACCATTTAAAATTCTACCTTGTCCCCTTGTCTCCTTGTCTCCTTGTCTCCTTGTCTCCTTGTCTCCTTGTCTCCTTGTCTCCTTGTCTCCTTGTCTCCTTGTCTCCTTGTCTCCTTGTCCCCTTGTCCCCTTGTCCCCTTGTCCCCTTGTCCCCCCCTCTTCCCCCTCTCTGTCCCTTACTTTCCGTAATAAACTCTAGCGTTATTCAATCCTAGAGAACGTATATAGTAGTTCCATTGTTCTGCTTGTAAGCGTCCTGCAAAAGGGCCAACTGCTACGTGAGGTCCTCTGGGGGCGTTTCTGACGAATACTCCTACGGTGTTTCCTCCGGCACTTTGCTTGATTTGATTTTCAATTTGGAATAGTTTGTCGGGTTTGTCTGGAATCGCTACATAGTAATATTTAGTCCTTTCCCTTCTACTATTATCATTTGTGGCAATAGGATCTGATGCTGTTCCAGGAGCAGAAAAATTGCCATCGTAGGAATTAGCGATTTCTCTGCCGGTATTCCGGCTGTAGATGCGAGAACCGACACCGTAAGCTTGTAGCTGTCTAATTCTTTCTTGTGCATTATCTAACCGTCCGAATACTCCTGCTTGGATCACAGATCGTCCTAGAAAGTCACCTGCAAAAGCGGTAGGTTCAACAATGCGTACTTGTTGAAGTAAATTAGGGTCGGTATTATCTACAATCACTAAAAAGCTTTCGGAATTTGGATTGAATTGAGAATTAAAATCGAATTCACTTTGAGCATATTGTATTTGTGCTAATTTTTGAGAGTTTTTAGGAGTTTTGGCTTCTGTTGGCGTAATTGAGATAAACGTTAAACAGCTTCCTAGTAAGGAATAGGCAATTAAAGAAGGACTAAGAAATCTATGTATTGTATTCAACATCGTAATACTCATTAAATTTTGGATTTTAGATTTTAGATTTTAGATTATTTCAAGGAATTAATATCATGTCCGCGTAATTACTTGTAAAAAATATTATGGTATCAATTATATTGATTACTTACCGAAAAACCTCACTCTGCCTTTAGCTACGGTAAATATTTGATTTCCCTCTGTGATGCTTTGGGTAAGTTTTCATCAGAAGGATGATTTTCTCAAATCCGAAATAGATAATAATATAGATAACTTTGAAAATGAATTAACTGAGTTAAGCGTAGTAGCAATTACTAGTGTTAACTTAGAAATAACAGCCTAGCAAGTTATACGGATATGGAAAAAGTCGTAGTAGGTCTTTCCGGTGGCGTTGACAGTTCTGCTGTAGCCGCCATTTTACACAATCGGGGCTATGAGGTTATTGGTCTTACCCTTTGGCTAATGAAGGGTAAAGGTCAATGTTGCTCTGAAGGTATGGTTGACGCGGCTCATATCTGCGAACAGCTGGGCCTTCCCCATCACGTTGTTGATATCCGCGATGTCTTTCAAAGCAATATTGTAGATTATCTGGTTACTGGTTACAGTGCTGGCGTTACGCCCTTACCTTGTTCGCAGTGCAATAAAACTGTCAAGTTCGGCCCGATGCTCGAATATGCGCGGGAAAAGTTGGATTCGCAAAAAATAGCTACAGGACATTACGCCCGCATCAATTATAACGAAACCAGCGGACGTTACGAGCTTCTGCGTGCATTTGACCGCAATAAAGACCAAACATACTTTCTGTATGACTTGTCGCAATTTTTACTTAGTGGTTCCGTCTTTCCATTAGGAGAAATAGAAAAATCGGAAACCCGTCGGATTGCTGCCGAATTCAACTTACAAACAGCCGACAAGCCAGAAAGTCAAGATTTATGCTTGGTAGAAAGCAACGGTTCGATGCGTGCTTTTTTAGACAAGTATTTGGCTCCTAAAAAAGGCGCTATTGTAGACGCTGACGGTAACGTATTGGGAGAACATGACGGCGTACATCACTACACCATCGGACAGCGTAAAGGATTGGGAATTGCCTTCTCACAACCTTTGTATGTAATTGGTTTAGATGCAGGAGCTAACCGGGTGATTGTTGGCGATCGCACTACAGCAACCAACCAAGAATGTAACGTAGCGCGAGTAAATTGGGTATCGATAGCAGAGCCTTCAAGTCCAATTCGTGCCGAAGTACAAATTCGCTATCGTTCGCAACCAGTACCCGTAACGGTAATTCCCTTAGAAAACTCCCGCGTTAGGATAGTTTTCGACGAAGCCCAATTTAGCATCACCCCAGGGCAAGCAGCCGTATGGTACGATGGCGAAAAAGTCCTCGGTGGTGGAATAATTGAACGGTTTTAACAGTGAACAGTGAACAGTGAACAGTTAGCAGTGAACAGTGAACAGTGAACAGTTAGCAGTGAACAGTGAACAGTGAACAGTTAGCAGTTAGCAGTTAATATTATTATAAAATTGATAATTGATAATTGGTAATTGATAACTGATTACTGTTAACTGATAACTGAAAAAAAAGACCCGATTTCTATTGGAAATCGAGTACATTTGAGAGTATTTTCTAGGGAAATTGTTGAAACGTTGTAAAAAGTTATTTTTTAGTTTAGGTTAGGTTAATTTGAGCGATAAATTGCTCTTTTTTGCTCCTTTGATACTTGCATAATTTCATTGATTTGAGTTTGTTGCTCTTGGGAAAGATTTAAACTAGCTACAGCAGAACGCATTTTTTGTCCGTCTTCCACAGCGCTTTGGAATTGTCCTTGTTGTTGTGGATTTAAGACGGCTTCAACTTGAGAACGAGCATTGTCTTTTACTTGTTCCATTTGAGTGCGTTGTGCTTGAGTCAAATTCTTCTTGTCTCCGCAAGCGTTTGCAGCTAAAGGAAGTGCAAGAGTAAAAATAGCAGATGCAGCCAGTATTGGCATTAATTTAGACTTCATGGAAGAATGCCCCAAATCTTTTTTTAAGTTCGATTATTTTTAGTATGAATTAACAATATGACATCAATATGACAGAATAGGTCTGCATGTTAAAGGTCTGCATATTAAAAATAATAAATAATAATTAATAATTAACAAATAAAAAGCCTCTGCTAAGTAACGGTTAGCAAAGGCTGATTCTGCAAGGAATCGATTTAAATTATTAGAGCAAGAAAATGTATCGTTGATAGATTTATTAAGTAGTTAGAGAAAGAATCATAATTATAAATATTACCTTTGACTTTTGACCTCTAACATGCAGACCTTATCACTATCGATCGCGCTCTAAATCGTAAATTACTTTTTCTACTGTCCAGTTGATTGATTTTTCGGGATGGCTTTGTTTTATTCCATTAATTAATCGATTTGCTGTTCTAGAGTCGCCACCAACTAACCTGAGTAATTCTTTTCTCAATCGCGGATTCGCTTGTTCTATTGAGATATCATGACTCAGATTACCGGATTGGGGCGATAATGTTCTATTATTTTGTCGGTTGAAACTCCAAATTAAGCCAGCAGTACCAACACCCATTGCTGCTAAACCTAATATTGTAGTATTGTCACCGATTTGATTCTCATTGTTTTGGGAAGAAACATCGGCGGTATATACGACGGGTTGATATTTACTATTTTTCTCTACGGGTAATGTTCTCTCTTCTCGAACATTTGATATTGATTCTACTTTTCCAAATGCAGGTGCAGCCCTTAATGATATCAGTAAACTGCTAACGATGCCGGTAGTAACAATAGCTATAGCATCAAAGCGTTTCATGTGTTGTCTTTTACTCCTTGAATGTGGTTATTGGGATTTTGGATTTTGCGTTAGTTATTACAACTTGTCGTTGGTGCGTGACGCTCGATCAAAATATTGATTTATCTTTCGTGCATATCTAGAAGCGTCACACACCCTACAATTAATTAGCCTTGAGAAACTGGAAACTGTCCGGGTTGAACGCGGATATTTACATTTCTTCCGCTGCGATTAACTGCTACTTGAACGTTACCGCCAACTGTGGTTTTTTCTACTGCTAATTGAACGTCATCTGCGGTTTTTACCGATTGACCGTCAATTTGTTGGATTACATCTCCAGGGCGTAAACCTGCTCTTGCTGCGGGAGAATTACGAGCAACGTCTACAATTACGATGCCTTTGTTTGCAGCTAAAGTTAAACCAAGTTCGCGACTTAAATCTTCTTTCAAGTCTGAAGTTAATGTCGTCATGCGAACACCTAAGTAAGGATGCGCTACTTTTTCACCAGCAACCAGCTGACTGGCTATTTGTTGGGCTTTATTAATAGGAATTGCAAATCCTAAACCTTGAGCGCGTCCAATGATAGCAGTATTTATACCGATAACTTCACCGCGTTGATTTAACAAAGGACCTCCGGAATTACCGGGGTTAATAGCTGCATCGGTTTGGATAAAGCGTACTCGTTTGTCAGCAGCACCAATTACTCCACTCGAACGCCCCGTACCGCTGATGATTCCAGCAGTTACAGTATTGTCCAATCCCAGAGGATTACCAATGGCGATCGCCCATTCACCTGGCTTGAGACTTGCGGAATTACCTATTTCTACTTTTGGTAAGTTATTTGCGGAAACCTTGACTACAGCAACATCGGTTAAATCGTCTAAACCGACAACTTCACCCATCAAATTACGTCCATCACCTAAAGTCACTCGAACTTTAGAAGAACCTTTGACTACATGAGCGTTGGTAAGAATAGTACCGTTGGAATCAATGATAAATCCAGAGCCTATTCCACTAGCTTGTCTTGTACGTCTTCCTCTGGTAGAAGTGCGAGTCGAATCGATTCGGACAACCGCAGGGCCAGTTTTTTCTACCGCAGCAGCGATAAAATTACTAGGAACAGCTTGAGCAGTAGTTCCCGGTAACTGAGCTATTTGTTGCTCTTGTTTTTGTAAAGCTTCAGTTGGTAATAATTGAGTGACTGGCAAGGTAAAAGCAGCCCCAGCAACGAATACAGATAAATAAGCTAGTGATTTTGGTACTGATAATTTATTCATAGTTTTAAGTGTTAATAGTTAGGTATTAGTAGTTAGTTGTTAGTAGATTAATTAATAATTTTTGTCGTTAATCTTAGTTTTGCAGGTAAATATGACAGGAATATGTCAACTCGATTTTGGATTTTAGATTTTAGATTTTGGATTTTAAATTTGTTCTGGATTGAATAGAGCAGATAAATACAACCTATAAACTGTTCCCAATTGCCTATTCCCTGTTGGCTTCTAAATTTAGGTAATCCAGTTACTAAGAAAATATTCTTAGTAACCGGAAACAAGTGTGTGTGTGTGGTTGGGAGAAAAAGTTAGATATCCGTGTTTCGCAATTGCTGTTGGGTGCTAACTCGTTTCTTTACCCGATAGCTTTAATATGACAGGCAAATATGACAAGAATATGTCAGCTTAGAATAAAACTTGATAACGCATTCGCACTTAGCCTAAAAGGCTGGTGTTACAACAACAAAACCCGTCTGCACGGGCTAAAATTTTATTTATTCAAATGATAATTCCTAAACATAAAAATATACGTATTGATTGATTTATTGATTTAGCCCAGCTTACGGTGGGCTTGGTAATTGTAGCCCCAGACTTATAGTAGTTGGGCTTCTAACTATGACATCTTCTTCAACGGCAAACAAACTTGAAAAATCGTCCCTTCGCCAACTCTACTTTCTACAGAAATTTCGCCACCGTGAGCCTTGACTATTTGTTGAGCGATCGCCAATCCCAAACCAAAGCCACCAGATGAACGAGTACGCGAGCTATCTACTCGATAAAATCGCTCAAAAATTGATGGTAAATCTTCAGGAGGAATACCAATTCCGCTATCAATTACTTGAATAGATATTCGTCGCAGTTGAGTAAACATTTTCAGCTTTACCGTACCGTTTTGGGGAGTGTATTTACAAGCATTATCTAAAAGGTTTTTTATTGCTTGCTGTAATAAATCTGGATCGGCTAATAATGTGATTTCTTGAGATGGAAGTTCGGCAATAATACTTAATTCTTTTTCTGACGCAATTAATTGATATTCATCCGACAAATATTTTAGTAAACTAACAATTTCCACACTTCGTAAATCTTTGGGATTTAAGCGTCCTTCATGTCTTGCTAAAAACAATAAATTACCAATAAGAGCGCTCATTGATTTGGAAATATCAACAATATTTTCCAAGCGTTGACGAGGTAGTTCGCTATTATCTTCTGGAGCGAGCAAACCAACTTGAGCATTACTCAAAATCGCTGCAACCGGCGCACGTAGTTCGTGAGAAGCATCAGCCGTAAACCGCTGTAGCTGTTCGTAAGAGCGTTTTGTTGGCTTCATCGCCACTCCACCCAAAAACCAGCCGACAATTCCCACTATACCTAACGTAGTTGGTACTCCCACAGATAAATAAAATCGTAATGTTGCTAATTTTTCATGAACCTGTTCTAAGGATTGAGCAACAATTATATAGCCAATTTTATTGTTACCGTTTTGAATTGACGACGTTATTTGACGTAGCAATGGTTGTTGATAATTAGCAGGATACCCATTAAATTGAATGGTTTGAAAGCCTGGTTTAACCCTTTCTTGTGGAGGACAAATATTATCGTTAATTTTTAAAGGTCTTTTATTGGTATCATACCAGCAAGCAAATTCAAATCCCTTGCGAAGCATTTCAGAAGAAGATTTAAGCGGTGTACCTCCAAACTCCACTCGATATTGTTCTTCTCCTTTTTCTAAAGAATACTTAAATTCAAAAACATGACTTTGAGTTTCATCTTTCAAATCCAGATCAAAATTGCGTAGCCTTTCTCTAACCAAAAAGTAATAAACTACAAAAGCGAAAGTAACCAAAATCCCACCCATAGTCAGGGTGAACAAATAAGCCAAACGGCGACGACTACGAGTTAGCATCAGTTATCAGTTATCAGTTATCAGTTATCAGTTATCAGTTATCAGTTATCAGTTATCAGTTATCAGTTATCAGTTATCAGTTATCAGTTATCAGTTATCAGTTATCAGTTATCAGTTATCAG
>JBARZF010000529.1:0-4787 GCA_049649675.1 Rivularia sp. (in: cyanobacteria)
ATATCATTTTGGCTATGGGAGTTAAGGGTTTATTTATTGTCTTGGGAATCTTTGGTGTTGCAACTTTGTGGGAAGCAGTGTTTGCAGATGTCGGTGTAGCGTTGTTGGCAATTTTGAATGCAGGTAGAGTTTTGAGAGTTAATTAAATGAGTGAAATAAAGGTTCGCGCTCAGTACGAGCAACTTGCGGATATTTACGATTTACGTTGGCGCAAATATATCAATAATACCCTTACCTTCCTCTATAACTGGGAGCAAATAGACTCACAATCTACAGTCTTAGATATTGCTTGTGGTACTGGTGAATTTGAGCGGCTCTTGCTCGATAAAAATCCTACACAGAGAATTACTGGTGTTGATATATCAGAAAAGATGTTGAATATAGCCAAGGAAAAATATCGGGTTTATTCTAACGTTGAATTTCATCAAACCTCAGCTAATTCACTACCATTTGCAAATCATACTTTTGATGTAGCTGTATGTGCGAATGCTTTTCATTACTTTGAACAACCTTTAGTAGCGTTATCGGAAATAAAACGAGTACTTAAACCTAATGGTAAATTAATAATTCTTGATTGGAATAAAGATTTTCTTATATGTAGAATTTGTGATTGGATATTACGAATTTTTGACCCCGCTCATCAGCAATGCTATACCCAAGAGGAATTACATCAATTATTAATATCTGCTAATTTCAAAATAAATCGTGCAGCTATAGTTCGTTTTGGCGTAATTTGGGGACTGATGGCTGTTACAGCTTTACCAATTTAACTATTGTAGATACATCTTTCAGATATTAATATTAATAATCCCTTATGTTGACTTAATAAATAATAAACGTAGACCGCTTAAAATTACCAAAACCGTAGAACCTTCATGCCCGATTACTCCTAAAGGCATATTAATATTACCTGTAAAGTTAGCTATTAATAATAGGAAAATAAATGAAAGCGCAAAAGTAATATTTTGTTTGATAATACGATTAGCGCGACGACCAAGACTAATTGCCTGAGATAGTTTTTCTAGACGATTACTCATCAAAATCACATCGGCAGTTTCTAAAGCAACATCATTTCCTGCTGCACCCATAGCTATACCTACTGTTGCCATAGCAAGTGCAGGAGCATCGTTAATTCCATCTCCCACCATTGCCACATTTTTATATTTTTGCTGTAGCTGTCGAATAACTGTCAATTTATCTTCTGGCAGAAGTTCGGCATAAACCATTTCTATCCCCAAGGATTTAGCAACACTATTAGCAGTAACTTGATTGTCTCCCGTAAGTAAAACTATTTGTTCGATACCTAATTGTTTTAATTCTTTAACTAAAGCTGCTGCTTGCGGTCTAATAGTGTCAGCAACAGCTATCAAACCTATAACTTTTGCCGCTTCAACTACCCAAACAACAGTTTTACCTTGTTTTTCTAAACGATTATTTATTTGAATCAATTTAGGGTTTAAATCGGGAATTTGTTGACGTACAAAATCCGTTTTTCCCACCAAAACTGTTTTTCCTGCTACTTCACCGACAATTCCTAAGCCCGTTTGTGCTTGTATTTGACTAGCATCTTGCCATAATAGGTTTTTGTGTAAAGCAGTTTGGGTAATAGCCTTACCTATAGGATGCTCCGAGCGAGATTCTACAGCAGCAGCAAGCTCTAAAACCCGATTTTCAGATTGCTCTGCTGTGGGAATAATATCTAGTACTTCTAATCTTCCCTCAGTTAGGGTACCAGTTTTATCGAAGGCGATCGCCTTTACTTTTGCAATTTTCTCTATTTGCGCTCCATTCTTAAATAAAATTCCAGCCTTAGCACCACGAGCAATTCCTGATAGTAGAGTCGGCATAATTGCAGCCATTAAGGCGCAGGGAGAAGCTACAACTAAAAAGATTAAGGCTCGATAAATAGTTGTTTCCCAATCCCAACCTAATAAGAATGGCGGTAAAATTGCTAATAATAATCCCACTAACACGATAATTCGTGCATAGCTGCGCTCGAACCTTTCAATAAACTGCTGGGATGGGGGAGCTTCAGTTTGTGCTTTTTCTACTAATCGAATTACTCTTTGAATAAGACTATTTTCTGGTGGTCGATTTACTTTTATTTTCAAAGCTCCATTACCGTTAAGCGTACCGGCAAATACTTCATCCCCAACATTTTTATCCACAGGAACAGATTCTCCAGTAATTGATGCTTGGTTAACACTCGTCCAACCTTCTAAAATCACAGCATCAACAGGAATCAATTCCCCTGGTTTAACTAGTACTAAATCTCCTAGCTGCAATTTAGCAATTTCAATTTCAATTTCAAGTTCATCTTGGATGACTATAGCTGTATTCGGTGCAGTTGCCATCAGAGAACGAATATTTCGCTCGGTGCGCTGCATGGCAATACTTTCTAAAGCACCACTGACAGCAAAAATTAAAATCAGTACTCCTCCATCAATGATTAAATAATAATCCCGTTGCCATAAACCTAAAATAGCTGCTCCTAAAGCAGCAACAATCATTAGTAAATCTACATCTAATTCTTTTTCCTTAAATAGAGTCGTCAATCCTTCGAGGGTGCTTTCATAACCACCAATAACGTAAGCCGCTGGAAAAATTAACAAAGCAATACTAATCCAACCCAATTGAAGAAATAACCAACCCAAGAAAATGAGAATTGCACAGGCAGCAGCGGCTAAAGCGTCTGGATGCTTTTGCAGAAGTTGGTTGAGAGAGAAGTTCGATCTAATTCTTTGAGCCATTGACGCACGAAAATAGTAAGGACTCGATCAACATTAACATAAACCTTGACATCAATGTTAAATTCAAGAAATTAAATTGCAACTTGTCTCTTTGTCAATGACCAAGAGAAGTAAGATAGTTGAGAAAGCTCCCCAGCTAAGGTGTAGAATTATAAGAGTACGATCGATCTAAACCTTAGTTAAAGATGAATACTCGATTAGTTGAATCATTGTTGCAAATTATTAAATCTTTAACACCAGAAGAAAAATTATTTTTAGAGGAAAAATTAAAACAGCAGAAATTTGATTTATCCGAACAGCAAAAACGAGAACAGTTAAGGAATAACATTTATCAAAGACGAGAAGGAGAAGCATTTAACCCTCCAATAGAAGAGTATGTTTACATTAGTAGAGATGAACGCAGCATTGAACAAGATGAAATACTTCGCGATTGTTTTAGAGAAAAATCTAACTCATGACAACAGAAACTGTATGTGTTGATGCTAGTTTTATTGTACGTTTTTTAACTGATGCTACTCCAGATTCTATATACCAACAAAAATGGGATGAATGGGTAACACAAGAATATACCATCGTTGCTCCAACTTTAATGGTTTATGAAATTTGTAATGCATTTCACCGAGCGGTAGTAGCTCAACAAATTACACCAAACGAAGGCGAAGAACTTTTAGAGAGAGCAGTCAATCTTGGAGTAAGATTTTATGGAGATGCCCAATTACATCAACAAGCTTTTAGAATGGCACAAAGTTATTCATTACCTGCAACTTACGATGCTCACTACTTGGCTTTAGCAGAAAGGTTATCAATTGAATTGTGGACAGCAGATAAACGCTTATTTAATGCTGTTAAGTCATCATTAAGTTGGGTAAAACTTCTTAGAAATTAATCATCATCGTTGTCACTTCATCCCCATAATAAACAATAATTCAGTACTCAATAACAAAAGTACTACTTTAGTGCAATACCTTTGCCAAAATTAAAGCCTACAAAAATTTTGGCAAAAACTGGCAAAATCTCCATACATAAGCGTTTAGCTTCTTCAGTAGATGAGACTGTCAGAACCTTTATACTGCGGGCAATACGTTAAAAAAACTTTGTAGGAAACCGATTAGTAATTTTTAGGACTTATTGGTTTTGCCAAACCTCAGATAGAGAAATAGAATTAACAAATAATTTCATCCTAATTTCATTTTTAGATGCAATACTCATAAGTGGGGCATAAAAATACCTGCTAGCATCTATATTTTTTCAAGATTAATTCAATCTTTTCAAACTACAAAAAATTTTGTACATCTATGTTATTTAATTTTATCGGTAATTGACTCTCTAGCTAACTAGAGAGTTTAAAATTAAGTTTAGTTTTAATCTTAAGAAAAAAATATTGTGAGGTTTTACTAATGTTTAAATCTAATTCTAAATTGTTGCTTTCATTAATCGCAGGTGTTGCTGTTGCAGGAGTAGCAGGAACATTCTGGTTTGGAGGAATGGGAAATAATACTCAAACTGTCGCTAACGATTCAAAAGCAATGGCTATGTCTAGTGTATGGGATAAGGAAACCGAACCAAACTACTCAGGAGTTAAAGAAGTTACCGTTTATCGCAGCCCTAACTGTGGTTGTTGTGGTGAATGGGTGAAACATATGCAAAAACACGGTTTTAAAATTACAGACATTAAAACCGATGACATGGAAGCAATAAAACAAAAATATAACGTACCTCAAAACTTAGCATCTTGTCATACCTCAGTTATTGACGGTTACGTCATGGAAGGACATATTCCTGCGGATGATATTAAACGTTTTGTTGCTTCCAAACCCAATCAAACAGGATTAGCAGTACCCGCAATGCCATTGGGTACCCCAGGAATGGAAGCAGGAAGTAAAAAACAACCGTTTGCGATCGCGTCTTTCAATAAAGATGGCGAAATCAAGATTTTCAAAGAATATCAGACTTATTAAAAAAGTGAGGAGTTAGGAGTTATGAATTAGGAATGTAGTGGCAGTGTCTCGCTCCCTGTATCTCCCTTGTCTTTCCCTC
>JBARZF010000530.1:0-20041 GCA_049649675.1 Rivularia sp. (in: cyanobacteria)
ACAGCAATTAGCCGAACAACAGCGTCAAAGACAAGCTCAACAAGAACAATTAGAAGCTCAACTACGGCAAAGACAAGAGCAACACTTGCAGTTAGAAGCTCAATTACGACAGCAAGAAATCGACCAACACTTGCAGTTAGAAGCTCGAATACGTCAGCAAGAAGCAAAGCAAAAGCGCCAATTAGAAGCCCAACGTCGGCAACAAGCAGAGCAACAAAAATTATTAGAAGCCCAGCGCCAGCAAGAAGCAGATCAACAGCGCCAATTACAAGCTCAACGCCAACAAGAACAAGCTAACGAACAACGCCGATTAGCACAACAGAACAAGTTAGAAGCTGAAGAACAGCGTGAATTAGCAACCCAACAACAGCCTCAAAATCCTCTTGATGGCGAGAAAATAGCCACTGCTCCCACTAATGCACAAGGGCAAACCCCCGAACAGCGTGCAAAAGCTCCACAAGCTCCCATTCCAAATCAATCAAATCAAAACGGTGGAATATTAACAGCAAATTGGAATATAGACACCGAGGTTTTTTTTGACGCTAAACCAGCAAATCTTGCAAAACCTCAAAAAATGATTAATAGCGATATCCCGCTTCCTCCTCCCCAAGATGGGAATTTTCAGCCTGGAAGTTTTTTGGTGTGGCTGATAATTGATAATCAAGGTAATGCATCAGTAATGAACATAGAAACCCCCGACGTAGCACGGAAAGAACAATATCGAGAATATGCTGAGAAAATTTTCAAAGGTCAGAAATTTATTCCGGCAACCGATAGTAACGGTAATAAACTCGACTTTAGCAACTTGCCCATACGTATAAATATTCAAAGCAGTTCAAATTAAAGTTTTGAATAGCTTGATTTTTATCTACAACTGTAATATAGTAAGAAGGTTGGAAAAATAATGCGGGCGTAGTTTAGTGGTAAAACCTTAGCCTTCCAAGCTAATGATGCGGATTCGATTCCCGCCGCCCGCTTTTTAAATAATTTAAAAGTAGTTTCAAAATTAAATAAAAGCAAAAGCAAAAATAACTCCCAGATATTAGCTAGGAGTTATTTTGTTATATTCGGCATCGTTGATGGCTACCCGTCACAGAATAATCTAAGATTTAGCCAAACTTACCGCTAATATATTCTTTGGTATCTTGTTGCTGGGGATTTTGGAAAATTGTTTCAGTATTGTCGTATTCTACCAAATAACCTGTACGACCTCCTGTTTCCCCAGTTTGGACGTTGAAAAAGCCTGTCATATCGGAAACTCGCGATGCTTGCTGCATATTGTGAGTAACGATAACAACTGTGAATTGCTCTTTGAGTTCCTTGATCAAATCTTCTACTTGTAAAGTAGAAATGGGATCGAGAGCAGAACAAGGTTCATCCATTAAAATTACATCGGGTTGAACTGCGATCGCGCGAGCAATACATAAACGCTGTTGTTGTCCCCCCGATATGGATAAACCGCTTTGGTTTAATTTGTCTTTAACTTCATTCCATAAAGCAGCACCTTTAAGGGAGCGCTCTACCAATTCATCCATATCACCTTTATAGCCATTAATTTTGGCTCCAAAAGTAATATTTTCTTTGATTGATTTGGGAAATGGGTTTGGTTTTTGGAACACCATCCCAATTCTACGACGCACTTCTACAGGATCAATTTTGGGTGCATACAAATTTTCCCCGTTATATAAAACTTTTCCTTCTGCTCTAAATACGTCAATCATGTCGTTAAGACGGTTAAAGCATCTAAGTAAAGTACTTTTACCGCATCCAGAAGGACCAATAAAAGCTGTTACTTGATTTTTGGGGATATCCATATAGATATCCTTGAGTGCTAAAAATTTACCGTAGTAAACGTTTAGTGCTTCTGTCCGTAATACGGTTTGGGTGTCTTGTACTGTGGAAATGTGTGTAGTCATAAATTTTACGTTAGTTGTTTCTCCAAAAGCTTCAAAGCGGTTAAATTAGTCTTGTCAATGCCTTTGGTAATGCCCCTTGAATCTTTGGGAAAGTTGGTGATTTTGGGATATTCCTATATGCCTTCAATTTAACCCAAATCTGAGTTTCTCCCATGCAGTTAAGATTTGCTACGAGTTGCAAAGCGAGCAAATATACTAGCAATCAAAACCAGTAACACCAAAACGAGAGAGGCAGCCCAAGCAACAGATTGTTGATTTTGGTCAAAAGAAGTGGCAAAGTTATAAACCAAAACAGCAAGAGAAGCAACTGGTTCATCGGTTAAACTTCTCAACCAAAATGCGGAGAACAAAGCGGTAAAAATTAGAGGTGCGGTTTCTCCAGCAGCACGAGCAACAGACAAGGTTACGCCAGTAACAATTGAAGGTAAAGCTGAAGGTAATACTACCTGCAAAACTGTTTGATAGTTAGTAGCTCCTATTCCTACAGCAGCTTGTCGCAAATCATTGGAAACTAATTGTAAAGCTTCGTCAGTAGTTCTGACAATAATTGGCAACATCAAA
This sequence comes from Rivularia sp. (in: cyanobacteria), assembly GCA_049649675.1. GTDB lineage: Bacteria > Cyanobacteriota > Cyanobacteriia > Cyanobacteriales > Nostocaceae > Rivularia. The sequence goes on from JBARZF010000530.1 coordinate 2,478, forward strand.
ATTGACAGAGCCACACCACCGGCGATCGCCGAATATCCGATATTTTCATTGGTAACTAAAATACCGTAGGTAACAACACCAGCAATAATCGAAGGAACACCGCTCAAAACGTTGGTAGCGAAGCGAATCCAACGGGCTGTTTGTCCTTTACTAAATTCTGTCAGATAAACCGCTGCTGCGACTCCAATAGGTACGCTGATTACAGTCCCAATTCCAACCATAATCGCGGTACCGATGATGGCGTTACCAAAACCACCACCTTTATCCAAAGGTGCTGGAGGTAATTTGGTGAACAAGTCTAAGCTCAAGCTACTGAAACCTTTGATCAGCAAGTAAGAAAGGACTAACATCAAAGGCAACAAGGCTAGAGTTCCGCAAGCAAATATGACACCATTCATTACATTGTTAAATAGTGTCCTCTTAGAACTCGAAGAACCATTTAAGCTACCCCGTGTAAATCCCCCTGTCTGCTCTGAATAACTAGAAGACATAATTGAACATACCAATAAATTACTGTCGCTGAACCCGCAATACAATTAACTCTGCCATGATATTGACAATCAGAGTCAATATAAACAGCACAAACGCAGCGTACATCAAGGCACTGATTTGTAAACCACCAGCTTCTGCGAACTGATTTGCTAACAAAGAAGCAATTGTATTGCTAGGTGCAAATAGGGAAGGACTAATTCTGTTGGAGTTACCAATCAACATAGTCACAGCCATTGTTTCTCCCATAGCACGACCAAGTGCTAGCATTACAGCACTGACAATACCGGAAAATGCCGCTGGAATAATTACTTTCAAAAGTGTTTCCCAACGGGTACATCCCAATCCATAAGCAGCTTCGCGCAAGCTACGAGGTACGGAAGCCAGAGCATCACGAGAAATGGCTGTAATAATTGGCAAAGTCATAATTGCCAGAATAATTCCAGCAGGTAATAATCCTGGGCCACCAATTGCTCCCGATTCGGGACGACTAAAAAGTGGTATCCAACCCAAGTATTGATTGAGCCACGTACCAACATCTCCCAAAAAAGGAATTAAAACGAAAATTCCCCACAAACCATAGACAACGCTGGGAATCGCTGCGAGGAGTTCTACTAGAAAAACCAGTCCAGTTCGTAATGACTGAGGCAATATATTTTCGCTTAACAAAACTGCTGTGCCAATGCCAATCGGTACGGCTATCAACAAACCGATAAGAGAACTAGCTAAAGTTCCGTAGATTTGTGGTAGTACTCCGTATTGACTTCTTGGTGGGTTCCAATCGCTGGTGAATAAAAATCCTCCACCAAATTCCTTTAATGCTGGAATTGCTTGAACGGCAACCTCATATCCGATCCATAGCAAAATAGCCGCAATAGCGAAAGCGAAAATTCGCGTTGTCCAAATAAAGCTACGATCGAGGGTTCTATCTGCTTCAGAGCGATTTTTACCGTCTGTTTGTCTACCCTGGGCTGATGTACTCATAAAAAACTATACCCATGTAATAGAGAAAATGTGGGAGCGAACCACATTATTCCTTAACTAATCAATTATTGATGAAATGCGACCCGAAAAATCACGCTTAAGCGGACTTACTATTTGGCAGCAACGTTAATGTTGTACTCGGGGCTGATTGTATCAGCAGCAGCAGCAACTTTCTCAACTACATTTGCAGGTAAAGGAACGTAACCTAATTCTGTACTAGCTTTTTGACCTTCAGTCAAACCATATTCAACCATTGCTTCTATAGCTTTGGCTGTTGCAGGATTTTCATATTTCTTGTAAGCCAAAAGCCAGGTGTAGGTAACGATGGGATAAACTTCATCTCCTTCTGGATCTTCAATAAAAGCACGGAGATTTTCTGGTAATTCGATTGCTCCCAAAGCTTTAGATGCAGCTTCGTCACTTGGCTCAATAAATTTGCCTGCTTTATTTTCCAAAGTAGCCATGGTCACATCGTTATTTTTAGCGTAGCCGTACTCTACATAACCAATAGAACCAGGAGTTTGCTTAATTTGAGCAGTAACGCCTTCATTACCTTTAGCACCAATTCCACCGGGCCAAGATACAGTCTTACCTTCACCAGGACCGCTCTTCCAGTCAGGGCTAACAGCACTCAAGTGCTTGGTTAATACAGCAGTGGTACCGCTACCGTCCGAACGATATACAACTGTAATATTCTGGTCGGGAAGATTAACTCCGGGGTTAGCCGCAGCAATTTTAGGGTCATTCCACTTAGTAATCTTGCTAAGTAAGATATCGGTATAAACCGCACGAGGTAACTTGATTCCTTCAACTCCAGGTAAGTTGTAAGCGAATACAACACTACCACCAGTCATAGGTAGTAACAATACACCTCTATCTACCTTCTCGATTTCTTCATCCTTCATTGCCACGTCGCTGGCACCAAAGTCAACTGTACCGGCGGTAAATTGTTTAACACCAGCACCACTACCAATTGACTGATAGTTAACTCGAAGATTGGGGTACTTAGCGTTAATATCTTTGAACCAACGCTCATAAAGCAATCTAGGGAAAGATGCACCAGCACCATTCAAAGTCGTGTCTCCACCCAAATCTAATTGGGTGTTAGCAGCAACATCGGTAGCACCGGGAGTATCTCCACCAGCATTATCGGCTCCTTCACCGCCACAGGCACCTAAAGTTACAGTAAGTGCTAATACTGAGAATATAGAAGCAAATCGAGACTTATTAGCTACAATCTTATTAGAAAACATGGATGTGCAAGTTGGGTAATTTTGCAGGTGTCGTCTATAATATACTGCTATTCAGTAAAGAGAAGGTTAACAAAGTCTAGATTTATTGTTTTTATGTACTCATTTAGACTGAAATTTATATTTCTTGTTGATAGACAAATCTTAAAGTTATTTAGTCATCAAAAAGAAACAAATAATACAGTAGAACCTTTGTATTATAGGCGCGAATGTAATATCTATTGCGTTCAAGCTTTATAGATAGAACTGACTAATAAATAATAATTATGCCTACTCCGATTAAATTGCTTTTAATGCTGATGAAGGCTTGTAGAGATTGAATACGTAGAGCAATGAATTCAAACAGCATATGGGCTTTAAGTTGACTGGGCAAGCCGAAATTAAGATATCTTGTCGAATGCAAGATTGAGCTAACAGGCAATATGAATAAAATTATAAAAATGTTCGCTCGCTTTATGAGAACACGATCGTTTTGAATTAGATTTTGGACACTTGCAGTTAGAGGCATTAAACTAGGATGCGACATAGATAACAGAGCTTTGCTCTATAAGAATTGATGTATATTTGTGAACCAGTCAACAAATAACATTCACATTATTTTTCGCTTTTTGTATGAGTATCTTGTAAATGCTAGCTGCATCCAACCAATTATTATGGTCAATGATTGGCTTACTACTAACTATGGGTGGTACCTTCTTAGAAGCCTATATTGCCGCCCTACCTTGGAGTTGGAGTAACCAAGGAATTCATGCTTTTTCTTTAGGTGTCACCTATCAAATTGGTGGGGTGCTGTTAGTCGGTTGTTTGGGAGGAAAAAGTGCTGGTGCGCTTTCACAAATTGCCTATTTAGTTATGGGCTTAACTTTGTTGCCCGTATTTGCTGATGGTGGGGGTATCGGCTACGTAAAACTTTCTCAGTTTGGTTATTTAATAGGTTTTATTCCTGGGGCTTGGATTTGTGGTTTTTTTGCCTTTAAAGCGAGGCCAAAATTAGAAACTTTAGCATTTAGCTGTATTTGTGGCTTGTTAACAGTTCATCTGTGCGGTATTTGTTATTTAATTGTCACTTATGCTTTGGGTTGGCAGGGTACGGAGAATTTATCCTTATTGGAAGCAATTTTTAAGTATTCATTGCTTGCAATACCGGGACAATTAGCTGTAGTCTGTGCCGTTACCCTAGTAGCATACGTTCTACGACATTTAATGTTTTATTAGTTGTTAGTAGTTAGTAGTTAGTAGTTAGTTGTTAGTTGTTGGTTGCTTTTGGAAGGAACTGGCGATTAGTGATGGAGAGCATACATTAAAAAGCTAAAAAACCTTTTATTTGTAATAAACACGAACTAGTAAAATGAAACTTGCTTAAAACCATCGGCATATTATTATTTTTTACCTGTCGCAATACTGGCTTGTATCGCTTGTCTTATTTTTGGCATAATTAGTTACTTTATTAACAGCTAACAGCTAACAACTAACAACTAACAACCAACAACTAATACCTTATGCGTTTAAAAAATCGCTTCTTTTGGATAACTGCTATTACAGGTTTTGTATTGGATCAATTGACAAAATTCTGGGTTATACAAACTTTTAGTCTGGGAGAAACACAACCACTAATAAAAGGAATATTTCACTTTACCTATGTCCGAAATACTGGGGCTGCTTTTAGTCTATTTGCAGGCAAAGTAGAGTGGTTGCGCTGGCTATCTTTATTGGTGAGCATAGCATTGATAGCATTGGCTTTATTCACTCCGGTTTTACTTAGTTGGGAGCAATGGGGATACGGTTTAATTTTAAGTGGCGCTATGGGCAACGGTATCGATCGGTTTGTCTTAAGCTACGTTGTAGATTTTCTCGATTTTCGACTGATCAATTTTCCAGTATTTAATTTGGCAGATGTATTTATTAATATTGGTATTGCCTGTTTAATAATTGCTTCTTTTCAAAAAACACCTCCAACTCGTTCTTCGCGATCGGAATAAGGGAGTAGGGAATAGGAAAATATTTTTTGAAATCCCAACCGATCGTTCAGCAAAAAAAATTCTGGATACCCGTTATTGGTATTAGGTATAGCTTTAAACCTAATTACCAATATACGAGAAACCAGAACCCGTTTTTGTTTTACACTTATTTTTTTAGTTTTCTACTAAATGAGTATCAGATTTTGACTCTTACTGAGGAGCCAGTATGTTTGCTCCATCTTCAGTAGGAATTTCTTCGGTACTGCTGGGGGAATCTGAATCGGGAAGAGTTGTTTCTCCTGGCTGATTCATGTTGGTAGGAGAATCCGAATCGGGAGTTACGCTACCAGGCATTGGAGTGATATTTATCGGAGCTTCTTCTTCTTCTTCGCTTGGTGTTGTTTCTCCTTCGGGAGTTGTATCAGGCATTGGAGTGATGTTTATTGGGGCATCATCTTCGCTTGGTGTTGCTTCAGGAGTTACACTACCAGGTATTGGAGTGATGTTTGTTGGAGCATCATCTTCACTTGGGGTTGCTTCTGGAGTTACACCACCAGGCATTGGAGTGATGTTTGTCGGAGCATCATCTTCACTTGGGGTTGCTTCGGGAGTTACACCATCAGGTGTTGGGGTGATATATGTCGGAGCATCTTCTTCTTCGCTTGGAGTTACTTCTCCTTCTGGCTCAGTTGTACCAGGCATTGGAGTGATGTTTATGGGGGCTTCTTCTTCTTCGCTTGGAGTTACGCCTTCAGGAGTTGTACCTGGAAAAGGTGCGTCGGGTGCTGGAGTTATGCCTTCAGGAGTTGTACCTGGAAGAGGTGCGCCCGGTGTAGTCTCAATACTATTTTCTGGGGAAGTGCTATCTTCGCCGGGCATACTTTCTTCTATTGTTGACTCTTCAGGAGAGGGGGTTGCTGCATTCGCGCCGGAGCAACGAGAATTAAGTGGGAAGCGGACACATAAAATCTCCATTGCATCTGGTGAAAGTTCTTCTTCTGCTGCTGCAACAAGATTATCATCAGATTCTGTAATACTTGTAGGTTCCTCGCGCTCTGGAAAGTCTCGGCTAGGAAATTTTGTAGATTGAGCAACTGTTACAGTGCTACTTAATGCTAGAGTCAAGGCTGTGCCAATTAGGGTTAAAAATTTGCCCTTCATCATTATTCACTCCTCAAAAGTAATACCAAAGCCCATTAAATCAAACAAATGTATTTATAAAATCTGTCTAAATGAGGATGTGTCTTTTTAAATTTTTATAAAATGATAATTTAAAATATAAATATTCGATCGTTTTTTCGCAGCCTATTAGTTCTTATATATACTTGTATCCATAGTGTTGCTTTCTCAGTGGATAAAGCTCTAAAACAACAATAAACAAATCAATAATCAATCAATTACGATGGTGATATTGTAATAAAAATAACCTTTATTTTCAGATAATTAGGTGTAAAATTTGTATCAGATATGCACTGGAACAATTCAGTATCGCCAAACTTCATATATTCTTGTGAGTAGAATGGTGAAATAACAGCATTTTAGGGCAGCATTTTGCCCGATTATTAAATAATAACCGTGGTGTGAATAGCCCATGAGTTCCCCTCAACCCCCTAAAAAGCCGCAAACTTTACTTGGTCAACTGACTCAAGCAGTACAGACAATTCAAGCTCAGGTCGATTTTTCTAAGCTGGCGCTCAAGCCTAATGCTAGAGTGCCAGAACTTTGGGTTCAAGAAGCTGGCGCTTCTCAAGCTCAAATGTATCCCTTGCTTGGCGATCGCTATACGATCGGTCGCAGTTCTAAATCCTGCGATATTGTTGTGCGAAATCCGGTAGTCAGCCAAATTCATCTGTCGCTATCGCGAGATTCGTCTCAACGCAAGCCGGTTTTTGTCATTAAGGACGAAAAGTCAACTAATGGTATTTATCGAGGCAAGCGTAGGGTTGATTCTTTAGAATTGCGTCACGGTGATGTTCTAACTTTAGGTCCGCCGGAACTGGCAGCTTCGGTACGTTTACAATATTCAGATCCTCCACCGTTATACGTCAAAGCTGCGGCTTGGGCGGGTTTAGGAATTGCTGGTGTCAGTGCCTTGCTGATGCTGGTAATTGGCGTAGAGTGGCTAAAATTCTCCGTGCGACCTTTACCCGCAGCGACTCAAGGGCCAGTGGTCGTTTACGCTGGTGATGGTGAAACACCTTTACAAGAGCCTCGAACCACCGCTCACGTAGATTTAAAAAAGTTGTCCGATTTTGGACCTTATTTAGCTTCAGCTGTAGTAGCTTCGGAAGATAGCCGTTTTAATTGGCATTTCGGTGTCGATCCCTACGGTATTTTGCGAGCCGTGTTAATCAATACCCGCAGCGGTGATGTTCAACAAGGTGCTAGTACGGTTACTCAGCAAGTAGCTCGCAGTTTATTCCGGGATTATGTAGGTAGACAAGATTCTTTAGGACGTAAAGTACGCGAAGCAATTGTATCGTTAAAGCTAGAAACGTTTTACAGTAAAGACGAAATATTACTTAGCTACCTTAACCGGGTTTATCTAGGAGTAAATACTTCAGGCTTTGAGGATGCTTCAAGGTATTATTTTGATAAATCAGCCAAAGAGTTAACGGCTGCGGAGTCTGCTACTTTGGTCGGAATCTTACCCGCTCCTAACGGTTTTAATTTTTGCGGCGATACCCGAAGCAGGCGCAATCTGATACGTTATCGCAACCGCGTTTTGTATCGTATGCATTCTAGGGGCAACCTCAAGCAAGATGAGTATAATCGCGCCAGACGTTCGCCAATTGAAGTGAGTTCTAAGGTTTGCGAGCGTCAAGCCAACAGAATTGCTCCTTATTTTTACAGTTATGTATTTAACGAGCTTGAAACTATTTTGGGAAAAGACTTGGCGGCTGAAGGAAATTTTATTATTGAAACTCAGTTGAACCCGAGAATTCAAGCCGAAGCTGAAACTTCATTAAAAAACCATATCAAAACTGCTGGAGCAAGTTTTGGGTTTTCTCAAGGAGCTATGGTTACTCTTGATTCGAGTACGGGCGGTATTTTGGCAATGGTTGGCGGTAGCGATTTTGCCACGAGCCAATTTAATCGTGCATTTCAAGCTAAAAGACAACCCGGTTCTACCTTTAAAATTTTCCCATACACTGCCGCTATCGAACGAGGAACTTCCACAGGAAAAACTTATCGCTGTACTTCTGTAATTTGGCAGGGTATTAGATATAAACCTTGTAGAAGTGGTACTGCTGCGTTAACTCTTTCTACCGGGTTGGCTCTTTCAGAAAACCCTATTGCCTTGCGAGTTGCTCAAGATGTTGGGCTAGATAATGTAGTCAAAATGGCAAAACGTTTGGGAGTGCGTTCGGAACTTAATCCAGTTCCTGGCTTGATACTAGGTCAAAGCGAAACCACTGTCTTAGAAATGACTGGTGCATTCGCCGCTATTAGCAATAAGGGTGTTTGGAATCGTCCCCATGCCATCAAACGGATTCTTGATAGTAGCGACTGTAAAAACCGCGATGATTTAACAACCTGCCGCGTAATTTATTCCTTCAATCAAGATCAAGAAGCCAACAAGCGAGTTTTGAAAACTGGCGTAGCCAATACAATGACTAATCTATTGGGTGAAGTAGTCACAAGAGGTACCGGACGCAGTGCCGCTATTGGATTTGGAGAAGGTGGTAAAACCGGCACTACAGATAAAAATGTTGACTTATGGTTTATTGGCTTTATCCCCGGTAGGCGACTTGCTACGGGTATTTGGTTGGGAAACGATGACAATTCTCCCACATCTGGTAGCAGCGCTCAAGCTGCTCAACTGTGGGGAAAGTATATGGGTAAAGTTGTCAGGTAAAAAGTTAGGAGTTGGGAGTTAGGAGTATTGAGTTAGGAGTTGGGAAATTTTATTTTAGATTTTAACAACGGATGCATTTGTGCAGGAATTTTGGATTTTGGATTGAAAATCTTTAATTGAGAGTTGGAAATATTTTTCTTAGGATTTAGGAGCTAGAAATTTAAATTTCTCCCCATCTCCCCATCTCCCCATCTCCCCATCTCCCCATCTCCCCATCTCCCCATCTCCCCATCTCCCCATCCCAACTACCGATACCCCTGCCAAGGTGTAACTTCGACTTTCCCACCTGGTTTAAATTCGACTTGAAATTGAGCTAAGGGTTCTTTAGTATCTGTATTAGTGGTGTTATCACCTTGGAATAATTTAGGAATGGTAGGAATGGGTGTTTGCCGGAAATTATCAAAGGCTGCTTTATTTAGGGGTTCGTAGTCGGCGATAGTTCCATTCTGCTTAACCGCGACTCGATATTTCAAATCTTCCTTATAAGTAGTATTGCCCCCAGAATTTTGGCTTAGAGATGATGATAGTTTTTGATTTAGATCGGAAAGTAGTTTTTCGTCGGTAATTATTGTTCCTAAATTATCGGACTTATTACCAGCTCCTCTCCAAGGACTAACTTCGAGTACTCCCGTTGTTCTAAAAACTACTCTAAATTGAGCAATTGGTTCGTTGGCGATCGCGCCACTTGAAGCTGGGCTATAAAGTACTTTGGGCAGGGGAGTTTTATCAATAGCTGCATTGGCTGTTCGATCTATTGCTTTGTAACCAACTATCGCACCGTCAGCAGCCGCGCCTACACGATACACTATGTCAGATTGCAATTCTCTACGATTTTCCCAAGCTTGATTGACCTGGTTGTATACTTGAGTGTTTAACTTTCTCAATCGCCTTCCGTTCGTAATTTCGGGAGCAGCATTAAGTAGCTTATCTAAATCCCTTATTTGTTGTTGCGGTGTATTATTTGATGCTGTATTCGTCGGGATTGGGCTTGGTTGAGTTTTATTAACTTCAGTTTTTGGCTGAGTGTTGGAATTATTAGAAGACTCAACGGTTTGTGTAGTTGATGTCTTTTCTTTTGAAGAGACTGGTTCTCTAAACTCTGGTGCTGGCATTAAATTAAATGCGATCGCAGCAGCTGCTAAAGTGCCAAGTCCAACACTTGCCGGTACTGCTTGTTGGAGTAAAGCACCACTAACGGCACTATGAGGTCTAGCAACTGGTTGTAGTTCTAGCGTCAATTCTGGTAAAGTTTGAGTATCCGCAAAAAATTGATCGACCGCTTCTACCAAATCGAACAATTGTACTGAATTTAAATTAACTTCTACTGCGTGTTTGCCATTGCCACCATTATTTAAATCGCCGGTTGCAACGTCCGAAAGTACTTTTAATTTGTGGCTATTAGCATTAATTTTTTCTAACTGCACTAATTCCGATTCGGAGTTGTGCGCTTGCGGATTGGAAACATTACTCAAAAACTCTTGAGCATAAGCACTAACCGCTCTAACCAAACTTTCAAAAAAATCCCTGCCACCCGCTAGGCTTTGAGTATAGCCAGATACAGTACATTCTGCATTTACCAGAATAGACAGTTCCGGGCGCATTTCTTGAAACTGTGTGGTTTTTGAAGCGTCGCTTAAACCTTCTAAAAGTAGCGTGCAATTAGGTAAACTGTATTTACGTTGAATATTCATTCGACTTCACCATCAAAAAGACTAATCCAAAAGCGCTGCATTCCGGCTGTTCCCGTACAGAAAAGTAACTGTGCTAATAAATTTATCGCCAGTTCGTTTAATTTCTCATCAGAATTAAGTGCCATTAATCCAGAACGTCTTTTATTCATGCGGCTTCTAAAATGCGCTCGGAATCGTTCCAAATAATTAGAAAGACGTAAATTTTGTTCCAAGGGAATCTGCTTTTCAACCATTTGTTGATTTATCATTAACAATTGACGAATTACAACCGTCAATCGCCTAGCCAAATAGCTGGAAATAACCACTAAAGCTTTTGCTTCCATAATGGTTAAAGGACGGCGAGTATTAGCTCTGCGTAAAGGATTAGTGCTACGCATCCGCCATAAATTTACTCGATCCTTGATAATACCTTTAAGATCCAATTCTTGAGCAAATGCCAAAATTGCTTCGGAGCCGCCAAGATCCAAAGCTTCAATTGCTAGTAAAATAAGGTCAATTTGTTGTCTGGTTCTACGAGGGCACCCCTGCCCCTCTATTGCTGGATCGGGTAGGGTGTCCAGAATCATTGGTAAATCTTGTTCTGCCGAACTGTTTATCGGCGTTGAAGGAGCGGAAACATTCATTTATCAGTTCCTTGTAAGGCTGCTATCTTAGAAAAATAGGTAAAATTAATTAAACTATGGTAGCCAAATATAAATATGTTGGCATATGGCAGTAATACAACTGCCTGATATATACATTAATTACTGTTTCATATCCAAGCTTTCCGTATACCGAAAATCGAAGTTTTAAAGCATTCCACCTTCACCCGTTTGCAATTTGGGTAGTGCGATACGCCCTTTCTCGCCCTTAATCTAACGAATCAATGCGCGATCGCGCGATCGCAAGCCCGATAGTTCGCATGGATTCTTATAAATGCGAGCAAATAACCCTGCTGCACGTTCAATAGCCTTTGCCTTTCCGGACGCAGTTAGCTCCACTATAGCCTAAACCTTTACGGGTTCTTCTTTACAGCTAACATCAACAATTTGTTGCAATAACCATACATATGAATATACTTATTCGTTGTATTGTCGCGGCGTATTAACCGGCGATAGCAAATAGAGTTGTCAATTCAATTATTCTGCCGCGATATGGTGCGTAAAGTCATTTGTAATAATACCGATTTACTAATTTTATAACCTCCATCGCAAAAATTTCCCTGACGTTATATATTAGACCCCATATACTAAAAAAACGTTAAAAATAAACTTAAAAACCGGCCAATCATGAACGTTTTCTGTTGATGATTCTTAGCCATAAGATATTTTATCGGATGCCATTCGTCTTAAATGCTTAATATATAGTTATTACAAATAAAAAACAGATGGTTGGTAGTGTCCGCTATCTTGCTCGAACGACAGAAATTAACTGGAATGACTATAGTCAATTGATAACTATGCCACTGTTTCGGTTCCCTACCAGTAAGATGTAGGCTTTTGTTTTAATAGCAGTACTAATTGTAGACTTATCTATATTATGGATTTGAAATCTTTAATTCGCGACATTCCTGATTTCCCTAAACCCGGAATTATGTTTAGAGATATTACTACTTTGCTGCGCGATGCCCAGGGGTTAAGATACACGATTGACTTATTTACGCAAAAATGTATTGATGCTGGGATGACAGCAGATTTTGTAGTAGGAATGGAGTCACGAGGATTCATTTTCGGGACACCTTTAGCATATAAATTAGAAGCTGGTTTTATTCCCGTCCGTAAAAAAGGCAAATTACCAGCTAAAATTCATGCAATAGAATATGCACTAGAGTATGGTACGGATACTTTAGAAGTCCATCAGGATGCTTTGCAACCTGGTAGTCGAGTTTTAATTGCCGATGATTTAATTGCCACAGGTGGAACAGCTTGCGCTACAGCCGAACTAATTCAAAAGGTAGGGTGTGAATTAGTCGGATTTGCCTTTATCATCGAGCTACAAGAATTGCAAGGTCGTAAAAAGTTACCAGACGTGCCGATTGTTACTCTTATGGAATATTAAAACAGTGAGCAGTTAACAGTGAGCAGTTAACAGTGAGCAGTTAACAGTTAGGAGGTGAGGTGGTGAGGAGTAATGGTTATAAAAAATCTACATCACCCCATCACCCCATCACCCTCTACCCCCTCTACCCCCTCTACCCCCTCTTCCCCCTCTATCTTTAACCATTAACCTTAAATTCAGGTGCTATGACTGCAACAACGTCAAAAAGTTTTTGGGAATCAAGTCGAGATTCTTTTCTTAAAATAGTAAGTAGCGAAACATTTCTTTATATTGTCAAACGAGTATTGCAGGCGCTGCTGACAATTTTTTTAGCGTCGATAGTTTCTTTTACGATTATTCAATTTGCTCCAGGGGATTATTTAGACACTTTACGACAAAACCCCAAAATTTCTCCAGAAAGAATTCTCGAACTTCAAGAACAGTTTGGTTTGGATAAACCTTGGCACATTCAGTATTTTTTGTGGCTGTGGCGAATTATTTCCGCAGGTGATTTTGGTACTAGTTTTGTCTATCAGCGTTCGGTAGCTTCACTGATATGGGAACGAGTACCGGCAACTTTACTTTTAGCTTTTGCTTCCTTGATTTGCACTTGGGCGATCGCCATTCCTTTGGGTATTTTTGCTGCTGTGAAACAAAACCAGGCTACTGACAGAATTTTGCAGGTACTTAGCTATGCCGGACAAGGTTTTCCCAGCTTTATTACAGCTTTGTTGCTGCTGATTTTTGCTCAAATTACTACTCCTCTGTTTCCAGTTGGAGGTATGACAAGCATTTATCACGCCGAACTTTCTCCTGTGGGAAAAGTGATTGATATTCTTTGGCACATGATTTTACCTACTATCGCTTTGAGTATTACTAGTTTTGCTGGATTGCAGCGGATTACTCGCGGTGAATTGTTGGATGTATTGCGTCAAGATTACATTCAAACAGCCCGCGCTAAAGGTTTACCAGAAAATCGCGTTATTTACGTTCACGCCCTCCGCAATGCCATAAATCCGCTAATAACTTTATTAGGTTTTGAACTAGCAGCTTTATTAAGTGGTGCTTTTATCGCCGAATTTTTCTTTAATTGGCCCGGTTTAGGCAGATTGACTTTGCAAGCAGTAAGCTCTCAAGATTTATATGTACTAATGGCTAGTTTGATCATGGGCGCAGTATTGTTAATTATCGGTAATTTAGTCGCAGACTTATTACTTAAAGTTGCCGATCCTCGGATTACTCTTGGGAAATCGTAAATTGGGGATTGGGGATTGGGGATTGGGAATTGGGGATTGGTGATTGGGGATTGGGGATTGGGGATTGGGGATTGATAATTAAGGTAAATTATAAAGGGAGCAAGATGCTCCCACTATAAATAAATATTTTTATAACTTTTAATTCCTAACTCAATATCCAAAATCTTTTAATTGTTCACTGCTCACTGCTCACTGCTCACTGCTCTTATGTTGTCTGAAACTTATTATTTAATTCGATCGAAAGCTGATGGCAAATATTTAGCAGCACGTCCAAATCAAGATGACGCGTCTACTTTTGTGCTGCTGTTTCGTGAAAATTTTGATGCTTTGAGCTATATCAATACTCATGCTGGCGATTTAGCAAATCGTCTCGGTGTAGAAACTGTTTCAGGTACTCAGCTAAAAACTGTACTTCAACGATGGAGCTTTAATGGTATCGGTATGGTGACAGATCCGTTATTACCTAAAATCGAATTTTTATTGCAAAGTTGAATTAGGGAATGGGGAATGGGGCATTGGGCATTCAGAATTGGTAATTATTAATTATTTTATGGTTTAGTACAAGTTTTGGGTTCCCTTGAAAATGATGATTTAGAAATAACTTCACAACAGGCTTTGGAATTAGGGAATTTATTTCATGTTGATGCCAGTTTATTTTTCAATGAGTAGGTTTGATGGAAGACAACCTATTCATCATTAAAGAGCAAATTAACCCACCTAACAAATCGCACTTTCCAACCAACTCAGCAAAAAACACAGCTTTCATTACAATGCGATCGCTCCCTTCTATAATGAGAATATGGAAAGTAGCTTAACTAGCGCAGTAAGGTATTTTGATTTGTGACACTCAAAGAATTAGAGCAACAACTTCTTGCCCTCAATCCCAATGAAAAAGTACAAGTAATACAGTTACTTGCTCAAAGTTTGGGTAGCAATTGGCAAGGGATTGAGAAAACACCTAGAGTTTGTGGTGGAGAAGCACGGATTACAAAAACTCGTATTCCAGTTTGGGTGCTTGTGGAAGCTCAACGTCTCGGATATAGTGATTCTGACCTTTTAATCAGCTATCCAACTATTACTGCTACAGATTTAGCGAATGCTTGGATTTATGCAAAAGCTCATCCCGATGAAATAGAATTGGCAATCGAGCGTAATCAGGTAGCCTAGTTGATAGCACGTTTTTACGCAGACGAGCAGTTTCCGTTTCGTGTTGTGGAGCATTTACGTAGTTTTGGGCATGATGTTTTGACAGTTCAAGAAGCAGGTAAAGCAGACCAAAGTATACTTGATGAAGATGTTCTAATGTATGCTATTAGCCAAGAACGGGCAATATTAACTATCAACAGAAATGATTTTATCCGTTTGCATCGTCGCGATGATAAGCATTTCGGCATTGTTGTTTGTACCAACAATCGAAATTGGCAGCAGTTTGCAGCACGGATAAATGATGCTGTTATAGCAGAAGAATCATTACAAGGGAAGCTAATTCGTGTAGTACGTCCAGTTACTTGAACGGTAATTTATGGCGATCGCACGGGAGCAATTAATAATCAGAATATAGAAAACAGTTTGAGTAGGAATATTTACAAGTATCTCCCTAACGTCTGAATTAGAAGAATTTATTCAAAGTCAAGTTGAAAGTGGTAAATATTCCTCAACTGACGAAGTGATTATTGCGGGTATTAAATTGCTCAAGGAAAGAGAAAAGATTTATCAAGGTAGATTTGAGGAATTGAAACGGGAAATTATTATTGGGGTTGAAGCTTCCGAAGGTGGAGAAGTTATTGATGGGGAGATAGTTTTTCGTCAGCTAGAGCATAAATTACAACAGCGTCGTCAGCAAGCTGGGGAATGAATAATCATTTCAAACGGGAACTGCTCAATGTTTATTCTTCGCTGCTTCCACCTTCTGCCCGCAGTGCGCGTAAATATTCCAAATTATTCCGACAAGTCACCGTATTGGGATGATTTTCTCCCAAAACCCGCTCCACAATCTCCAAAGCTTGGATATAAAGGGGTTCTGCTTGTTCGTACTTTCCTTGATTGTGGTAGAGAGTAGCTAAATTGTTCAAACTGAGTGCTGTGTAGGGATGATTTTCTCCCAAACGCGATCGCACTGTTGATAGACATTGCACTAACAAAGGTTCAGCTAAAGTATATAAACCTTGTCCGTAATAAAATCCAGCTAAACCAGCAAAAACCGAATATAAATTTTCATCGCTAACTGCATCAAGGTGATTTTCTGCAACTTCTGTTAAATGGGGAATCGCGTTTTTGACTGAATTCAGAAATTCTAGAGTTGCTGATTGGTGAATTGTTTTACCAATTTCAATAAAAGTACTAGCAAATGCTTGTTTTAACTCATTTATTTGTGCTGATGCTTTTAATTTATCTTGTAAAAATTCGCGAATTAAAGGATGAATTTTATAGTAAGATTCATCTTCATATTCTAAAGACTGCACCAAATGACGTTGGTAAACTTCTTGAATTGCTACCTCAACATCAGATTCATCCCAATTGAGCGATTGAGTCATCGACTCTACCCACTCCCACTCAAAAATATCTGCTGCAAATAGACTTAATAACGTTGCAAACTCTTGTGTTGTAGGATTGAGTTCTTTCCAACTTAATTCAAATGCGTCTAAGACTCCTAATTGGGCTGTACGTAATCCTTTTTGCTGGGGATTCATCGCTTCTTGATGCAGTCGTTGGTGTTTCAACTCCTCCAGCATTTTCTGTAAAGTAAAATGGGGAGGTTTTTTCTTGATATACCTTCCAACTAACTCTATCCCTAAAGGTAAATATCCCAACCTTTCACATAATTCTTGGGCTGAATAAAACTCTTTATTTACTTTCCTTTCACCAATTAACTTTTTGAATAATTCTAAAGCTTCTTGTGCTGACAATACATCAAGGTGCATCTCCTCAATATTGACATCGATATCTCGGAATCTGGTTGTCATCAAAACCCGGAAGCGCTGAAAAGATGGTAGTAACTCAGAAATATCTTCTAAATTAGTCACATCATCTAATATTATCAACACAAAACCTTCTGGTGGTTGCCAATGTTGCCAACACCAAGCTATTTGTTGTTTCAGAGTCAGCGGATTTTCTTGGACATCTTTTTGGGGAACTTGCAAACCCATTTGTTGGACAAATTGAATAATTTCCGCAGCTAAATTTGTACCTCTAACATTTAACCAACAAATCCCACCGGGATAATCATTTTCGTGTTTTCGTGCATACTGCGTCGCTAACTCTGTTTTTCCAACACCACCCATACCAGATACAGAAGAAATGGCGACTTTATTGTTTGTTTCAGAAAATTTATTGTGAACTTTGGCAAGTTCATTTTCTCTTCCGACAAAGTTTTTAGTACCACGGTTCGGTATATATTTAATGGGATGATACTTTGTCGGTTCCCCTGCCGACGACTGTAGTCAATTAAATGTAATATTGTGTCCGCTACCACCTTGAATTACTGGTGCATTGGTGTTGTTTGCATTATTTTGTTGCGCTTCTCCACCATAGACATTTTGCACGTTTTGCCCTTGTATTTCGCCAATATTAATTTCTTGCTCAATCTCACGAGCTAAAGTTTGTACTTCTTGAGCAAAGTTTTTATCCCATTCCATTTCGCGCTCTAAGTATTGAGCAACCTTATCTAAATCTTGTTGAGAACCTGAATCAGCGCCAGTTAAGGCTTTTTCTGTGTCTTTATTTTTCCCTAACTTCTGCCAAATCTTCTTGCGTAGCGCTTCAATTTTATTCCAGGTTGCTTCGGTAAATTTTTCAATCGTCTTTTCAAAGGCTTTGGTAAAAGCAAGGGTTGCGATCGCACCAGCAGTAATCGGTTCCATAAGTAGTTTTAAAAGAGCGGAATTTCACTACATATTACATAGATGACTATATTAATTCCATCAAAATTGAGGATTTATAAAACTAGTCGAGACTCAAAACTCCCATCTTTTAAGTGGGAGATGTAGAGTGAGGTAGGGCATTTATGCCCGCTTTTTGGTACTATTTAATTGTCAGTATAAGACATTAAAACCTACCGGGGG
>JBARZF010000531.1:0-3319 GCA_049649675.1 Rivularia sp. (in: cyanobacteria)
GATGAATACAAAGTTGCTGAATAAACTTAATTAATTAAGTGACTGATTTTAATATGAACGATCAAAATATTTCTATTTCCTTAGACTGCGATGATGATGTGGTGTTTTTTGAAAAAGATACTTTTAAACTAAGTCGGTTGAAGGAGTTGATGATAAGGGAAGCAAGAAAAGGAACCCATAATCGTGACAAACACGGAAATTCTTATCCTAATTTTTTACGAACAATTACTATAGGAGAAGAAAACCTAAATTTTAATTATGTCAAATTTGAAAATATTAAAGACTGTCAAATTCTCCAAGTTAATAAAAAAGGCTGGCAAAAAGGAAAGTTACATATTGAGATATGGATATCCGCAGATGCTAATAAACCTCATAAAACTAATTTAGAATTCTTTCCCGAACAACCTATTAAACCAGAATCACCTCTTGATGATATTCGTGAAATGATACAGACAAATTAAAGATGGTGCGTGACGCTATTATCAAACTTATAATTACTAACAAAATTTGTCGCAGCGTCACACACCCTACAATATTATTAACTAACTAACAATTCACAACCCGCGAAGGCGGATTTTGCCTGTGTAGCAGCGGTTTCAACCGCCAGGTAAAATTTAATTAGTTAGGAATAACATCACATCGCCTTCTTTAACAATATAAGCTTTCCCTTCAGCGCGAACTAAGCCTTTTTCTTTTGCAGAACCCAATGAACCACAAGAAACTAAATCATCATAACTAACTGTTTCTGCACGAATAAATCCTTTTTCAAAGTCGCTGTGAATTACTCCTGCTGCTTGCGGTGCTGACATTCCAGCTTGAATTGTCCAAGCTCTAGTTTCTTTTTCTCCTGATGTGAAATAAGTTCGCAAACCTAATAAGTCGTAAGTAGCGCGAATCAAAGATTTTAAACCACCTTCTTCTACACCCAAAGCTTCAAGAAAATCCTTTCTTTCTTCATCAGATAATTCCACTAATTCCGCTTCTACCTGTGCGGAAACTATGACTACCTGAGCATCTTCTTGTGCTGCAATTTCTCGCACTTCTTCTACATATTTATTCCCAGTTGACAAGTCATCTTCAGAAACATTAGCAGCGTAAATAATCTTTTTCGCACTCAACAATGTCAAAGGTTTAATTAATTCTGCTTCTTCTTCGCTTAACTTCATCTGACGAACAGATTTACCTTCGTTTAAGTCTGCTGCAACTTTTTCTAATACCGTCATCTCGTACTGAGCATCTTTATTCGCTCTTGCTTGCTTGCGAGTACGATCCATGCGACGCTCAACTTGCGATAAATCCGCTAAAACAAGCTCCAAATTAATCACTTCAATATCTCTTGCTGGCCCCACCGAGCCAGAAACGTGAATTACGTCATCATCTTCAAAACAACGTACCACGTGAACGATCGCATCAGTTTCCCGAATATTCGATAAAAACTGGTTTCCCAATCCCTCACCTTTACTTGCACCCTTCACCAAACCAGCAATATCCACAAATTCCACACGAGCGGGGACAATTTGCTTTGCAGAAGAAATCTTCGCTAAAACTTGCAGGCGATCGTCAGGTACCGAAACAATGCCGACATTCGGCTCAATGGTGCAAAAAGGAAAATTAGCAGCTTCAGCCTTAGCATTCGCTACCACAGCATTAAATAAAGTAGATTTTCCTACATTAGGAAGTCCGACAATCCCGGCTCTTAGCATTTTGGATTTTAGTTTTTAGATTTTGGATTTCTAGTTCACAGCATATCTTAAAGCTAAGAGCAATTAGTTTCAAATAGGTTTAGGCATTGGTTGCGGTTGCGGAGTAGGAACTGGTTGAGGAATCGGAGAAGGAACTGGCTCTGGCGTTGGTGTCGGTGTGGGTTCGGGCATCGGAGGTGGTGCGGGTGCTGGTGTTGGATTTGGCCCTGGTATGGCAATTAGTTTGGGAGAAATCATGATAATTTGAAATAAACTTATTCTATTCCAACTTAAATAATAATTACTACCCTAAACATCCTCCTAACAGACTATATCGAATTAAACAATTGGTAATTGTTAATTGATTTAATATGAATCAAAACCAAACTCCTCTACTCGACGCAATAATATCCAATGCCAAACGTCCTCACACTCCCTTCTATACTCCCGGACACAAGCAAGGAAAAGGAATTTCGCCAAAACTTGCCGATGCTTTCGGTAAAGCTGTATTTAGCGCCGATTTAACTGAATTAACCGAATTAGATTGTCTTTTCGCACCCGATGGCGTTATTCAACAAGCCCAACAACTCGCCGCTGAAGCATTTGTTGCATCCCAAACTTGGTTTTTAGTTAATGGTTCCACCTGCGGAATAGAAGCAGCAATTCTGGCAACCTGCCACGACGGCGATAAAATCATCCTTCCTCGTAACGTCCATTCTTCAGTAATTTCAGGTTTAATTCTTTCCGGTGCAATACCAATTTTTATCAACCCCGAATACGATGCAACTTTAGATATTGCCCATAGCATCACCGTTCAAAACTTAGAAAAAGCATTACAAAAACATCCCGATGCAAAAGCCGTGATGATGGTTTATCCAACATATTACGGAGTATGCGGAGATATAAAAGCGATCGCCAAACTCACCCATGAATACAATATTCCCTTATTAGTAGACGAAGCCCACGGCGCACACTTCGCATTCCATCCCGAATTACCCATCTCAGCATTAAACGCAGGTGCCGATTTAACCGTACAATCCATCCATAAAACCCTCGGAGCCATGACTCAAGCATCGATGCTCCACGTACAAGGCAACAGGATAAACATTAACCGCATCAACAAAGCCTTACAACTAACGCAGTCAACCAGCCCCAGTTATATACTACTAGCTTCCCTAGATGCAGCACGCCAACAAATAGCACTCCAAGGCAAAGAATTACTCACCCAAACCTTACAACTAGCACAAGAAGCCAGAAAATATATTGATCAAATTCCAGGATTATCAATGCTAAATTTTCCCCCATCTCCCCATCTCCCTATCTCCCCATCTCCCCCCTCTACCCCCTCTTTAGACAAAACCCGCTTAACCGTAACCGTTTCCGAATTAGAAATAACCGGGTTTGAAGCAGAAGAAATTTTAGATGAGAAATTCAACGTAACCCCCGAATTCGCCTCATTGAAAACAGTCACATTTATTATTAGCTTAGGCAACACCACAGAAGATATCGAACAATTAGTAAAAGCCTTCACCACCTTAGCCAAAGAATATAAAAAACCCCTTCTTGAAAATAAGAAGAGGTCATTATGGAATAATTTTCCTGAATTAAATACTTTACAGCTATCTCCTCGTCAAGCA
>JBARZF010000532.1:0-1747 GCA_049649675.1 Rivularia sp. (in: cyanobacteria)
GCAGCAATTAATTCATCGGCTGATTGGATGCGATCTTCAGCCTTTAATTGCATTCCTGTAAGGATTACTCTTTCAATTAAAGGACTCAAATTAGAAGATAATTTTCGGGGTGGAATAAGTGTTTCTGGAGCATTAGCTATATCTGTAGCAGCAGCAGGTAATTTTCCAGTTAGTAATTCATACATTGAAGCACATAGAGCATAAATATCTATAGCTGGAAAACGCTTGCCTCGCAGGCTATACTGCTCTAAAGGTGCGTAACCATCTGTCAATATCCTGGTCATTTCTCTTGTTTGCCCTGCAATAAATTCTTTGGTAGCACCGAAGTCAATTAATACTGCTCTATCTTGTTCGTCAATAAGTATGTTATCTGGTTTTATATCTCTGTGTAGTAAATTTTGATCGTGAATAACTTTTAAGGCTTCGGCAATTTTTATAAAATACGATTTAACTCTATTTTCATCTAATATACCTTCGTTTTTGAGAATTTGATATAACGACTGCCCGGAAATAAATTCCATTACTATATAAGCAGTACCATTTTCTTCAAACCAATCATAAATTATAGCAATATTAGGATGAACGCATTGATATTGGCAGCTAGCTTCTAACTGAAATTTCTGGATTTGATGTTGTCTTTCTGAAGGGGTTATTGAAAAAGGCCATGTAACTGTAGTTCCAATCCTAGCAGCTTTTTCCGGCCAAAGTTCTTTAATAGCAACTTCAGCAGAATTTTGCAAATAAATTCCTTTGTAAGTAATTCCAAATCCTCCTTCACCTAACAGTTTTTCGATTTGATATGCTCCTTGTTTTAATAAGGTACCGCTAGGTAAATGATATGCAGATGAATTAATAGTGTTAGCTAGAGCAGTACCGCAGGCAATACAGTTAATCGCATCATCAGTATTTTCGGTGAGGCAAGTTGGGCATTGAATAGACATTTTAGTTAATAAATAAATCAGACGCTAAATGTTTTGGAAGCGCAAGCGAACCTTACCAAAAGCTATTTCATCTCCGGATTTTAATGTTTTAGGTGCGGTAATTCGGCTGCTAAAACGAGATTGTGCAGTAGTTTTGATAAAAATACCATTTACCGAACCTAAATCTCGAATTTTCCATTCTCCCCCTTCTCTATATATTTCACCATGTAGACGCGATACTGTATGAGATCCAGTAAAATTATTTAAATCAATATCTACAGATGTATCTCCTGATTCAAATCTTCCTATAGTTAACTTGGTTTTATCTAAGAGAAATTCTGGAGATAAACCACCAGTTTGTGTAAAAATTAATTTAGCTATTTGACTTCCACCTGTGAGAACTTTTAGTAATTCATCTGCTGTATGGAAACGTTCTTCCACTCGCATTTTCATCCCGGTGAGGATAACTTCTTCTAATAAAGGATCGATTTGGGGAGCTAATTGTCGTGGTGGGATCAGAGATTCCGATAAAGCTCTTTCTGTAGCTGATGCTGGAAGTTTACCTGTTAATAATTCATACATTGATGCACATAAAGCATACAAATCCGTAGCTGCCCAGCGTTTACTTCGATAACTATACTGTTCCAAAGGAGCGTATCCCGGCGTAAGAGTAGCACTCATTTGTCGAGTTTGTCCGGCAATAAATTCTTTTGTGGCTCCAAAATCAATTAGGATAGCTCTGTCATGACAATCGACGATAATATTTTCTGGTTTAATATCTCGATGCAGTAGATTTGTTGCGTGAATAACTCGGAGTGCTTCAGCAA
>JBARZF010000533.1:0-2968 GCA_049649675.1 Rivularia sp. (in: cyanobacteria)
CACGAAGAATCAGCCAATCAAATTTTAGATGATATCGTAGCAGCTTGCGATCCTTTAGAAGTTACCGTCAAAGCTGACTTTACACCACGCGGTAACGTACATACCGTTGTTGAAGTTAGTCATATAAAGTAGGTTAAAGGTTAGGAGCTAGGATTTAATCACCTTTTTTGACTGACTATAAAGAATGCCAATTTCAACTTTAAAATAATACACACAACTAATGTAGAGACGTAGCAGTGCTACGTCTTCTTTTATTTAAGGTTGTTATTGATTCGATAATTCGGTAAAACAGTACAAACCTCCCTAAATTTTACCGTTTTGAATAAAAGTAGTGTCCTCCCTATTACCAAAACACAAATAATATAGCAATACGGCATTTTGCCGTATACAATATAAAAGTAAACTCCTGTCTACATATTCTATGAGTAGCACTAACGTTCCAAAAACGACGGCTCGCTTAGAAGCTCGTGTTAATCCAGAGATAAAAGCTTTATGGCAGAAAGCCGCAGATTTACAAGGAGTAACTTTAACAGATTTTGTCATCGCTAGCGTTCAAACTGCTGCTTGTAAAGTTATCGAGCAGCAACAAACATTAAAGCTAAGTACAGAAGATGCGGAAGCTTTTGTTGAAGCAATTTTAAATCCACCTCAGCCTTCGGATGCTTTGAAAGAAGCAACTTTACGTTACCAGCAAGTAATGAAGAATAATGCCGTTAACGATTGAGTTACTCGATAAAAAAAAGCATACCCGTTCAACATTTGTTTGTGGAAACGATAGCTTAGATAACTATATTAAAAAACAGGCATCTCAAGAACTTAAGAAAAAGGTTTCTACTGTTTTCGTTTTAATTGATTCTCCGAATAGTGATGTTATTGCTTACTATACACTTTCGGCGTATACGGTAGATGTTTCTAGGCTAAATGAAAGCTTTGCAAAAACTGTACCTCGCTATCCTTTGCTACCTGCAACTTTATTAGGTCGTCTTGCCGTTACTAAAGCATATCAAGGAAAAGGTATAGGCGAATTAATTTTGGTTGACGCTTTACAAAGAGTATTAGAAGCTACCACGCAGATTGCATCGTTAGCTGTAGTAGTAGAAGCAATAGATGAAAATGCCCTTAGCTTTTACCAGAGATTTGGTTTCTTAGAGTTTAAACAGCATCCTTTAAAACTTTATTTACCCACCAAATCGATTGTTGCAAATTTCTCTTGATATCAATTTCTCAATGCCCCATGCCTATTTAATACGCAAAGCTAAACATAAAATCTTCATTCAAATTTCTGTATGTTTCCGGTTTTAGATAGCTCCTGTTTTGCATTAAAAAAGTAGTTAACAACGTTTTTTAGAAAAAACAGGAAATAACATTATGTCCATGTCTAATCCACAAAGCAGCCAATCTGGAAAACAAGCTAGTATCAATATTAGCGGTAGCATTGGGGGGATAGCTCCGATTATTTCATCTTCTTTAGTTGACGAAATGGAAAAAAAACAAAAAGATAGCTTTCAAGACGTGTTTAAATCAAAAAAATAAATAATTAAAATTAACATAGATCCCCTCAGAATATCGCTGAGGGGATTTAACATTCTTGTTTTACTTATAAAAATTTAAACAAAAATTTAGCTTCAACTCATGCCAAGAAAATCAAAATCGCATCCTGGGAAAGTTCTGCATTTATTTGCAGAAATTCAAGAGCATCTTCATAACGGAGTTATTCACCACGAGTTAAGTCAAATTGCTCGACACACAAGAGATAAGGAAATTTTAGATACTTGTAACCGTGCTGCTGGCTGTTTGGATATTGATATTGATACAGCTTTTCATCAAGCCAGTACACAGCAACATTTTCGCTCTTTAAAAACTCTTGTTAACCACATGAAAAAGCCAAAGGAGATTTTTGATCGCATTATCCAAATAATTCCCGAATCAGATCCAAAGTGGACAGAAACGTTATTTAAAACGACTGAATATCAATTAATAATATTATCAAATTACTTCACACTTCTGGATAAAATCCCCGATGTTACCGATAACAACGGCGAAACAATAAAAGTTGGTACTCTTGTTGCTGTTAATTGTAAGGATGAACAAGATAGGGCTTACGAACATTATGGTGTTGTTATCCCCAGCCAGCAAGGGTTTAGAGTAGCCCACTTCTTTACCGGAGCAACAGTAAAAGCTCGAAATTCTCTTGTAGAAAAGGGATTTGGCTACGTTCATGAAGTAAACTACTCTGTAGACTGGATTGTCAAAGAATATTTACCCGACAATATTTCCTTTAATCAAGTAGAGCAAAGAATTCAAGAATCGCGATCGCAGGAAACAAGAGTTTGGAATAAATTAAGGTATAACTGCCAACATTGGGCTACACATATGTTTGACAATAATCCAAGATGTCCTGATTTGGATAAGATAAAAGACGAAAGGAAGAAAGAGAAAGAAAAAACAGGAGTATATAGGTTTAAGGGTTCCGAATTATAAACTCAAAATTAATTCATATCTCCCATTATTGTTGTTAAGCCTTCACAACTTACAAAATTCTCAACATTGCCAGGGAATGCAATTAAAAGTCTAACATCTGGCATTCCTATAAATCTGATATCTTGCACCATTATCGTTAAGCCTGATTTCCCGCCTTGTAAGCCGGAGATCAATTTCAAGGCTCATATACAAAGTACGTTAAAACGCACCTTATGCCTTGCTGAGTCTTCTTTAGAAGACTTCGTATATTAGCCTGGGAATTTATTCCAAGGCGGTTGTTGATAATGGTGCAAAATATCATAATTAACTAATTTTTAACTCCTAACTCCTAACTCCATTCATCCCCAATTCTCAATCTATATCGAAACCAAAGACTTGGTAGATTCACCTTTCGATTGAGATACCTGCTCAAAAATCTCTACCATTTCTCCTTCAAAAGCAACTTGAGCGCGATTGGTTTTACCGCCAACGTACAAATTACCTTCTT
>JBARZF010000534.1:0-4154 GCA_049649675.1 Rivularia sp. (in: cyanobacteria)
CCGCAGTTGCTGCTTGAGTGGCTTTAGCAGACTTTTCATCAGCATACAAAAGCGTTACTTCTGTATGATTTTGATGTGCCATACAGCCGACTAATTGCGCTGCAAGTTGGATGTTTGCACCACCGCGAGTGGGTATCAAAACGCGATGTATCTGCTTGATAAAACTACGGCTGGCGAGTTGTTCTTGTTCCAAACGTTGAGCTTCTTCTTCACCAATAGTCACCTTCGATAAAGACCAGCGCAATAGAGGTGGAGCCATCAGCGAAGTAATAATTGCCACCATTAAGATAATCGAATACATTTGGGGATTGAGAACGCCCAAAGATAAACCGATTGTGGCTACGACAATTTCCATTGCTCCACGAGCATTCATCCCCGAACCCATCGCCATGCCTTCCCAATGGCTCAAACCGCCGACGCGAGAACCGATGTAGGCTCCTGTAAATTTTCCTACACAGGCGACGGCAAGAACAAGCAGACCAAAGATGAAAGTTTGCGGAGCTAAAAGAGCCAGTAAATTAACTTTCAAACCCGCTGAAGCGAAGAAAATCGGCGCGAGAAAAGCGGCGGTGAAAACTTCGAGGGTGCGACCGGCTTCACTATTGAAACGGCGCGATTGTCCGGCGAGAATCCCCACAACAAAAGCGCCCAAAGCAGCTTCTAGACCTAAGTATTGAGTAAAAGCTGCGGCTAGGAAGGATATAACCAGCAGCATCGATAAACTAGCGGTAACTCCGCCAACTTTGTCATCTATCCAGCGAAACATCTGGTCTACAATCGTCCGTCCGATTGTGAAGGCGATCGCCAAAAATAAGATGGCGGCACTTACTGAACGAAAAACAGTAGCGAAGTCAAATTTACCACTGCTAGCCAACCCGGAAACCACGGAAAGTAAAATCCAGCCGATGGTATCATCGGTCATGCCTGCCGCTAAAGTGACTTGACCGATATCGCGGCGAATCAAATTCAAGTCCATCAGCACTTTGGCAATTACTGGCACCGCCGAAATACTCATCGCCGTGGCAATAAACAAGCTGAAAACCAGTCTCTTGCTGGGGTCTGCTAAAAAGTTCTCAGGTAAAAACCAGCCGAGTCCGAATCCGGTAAGAAACGGAATCAGAATTCCGCCGAGTGAAATCAGCAAAGCCGTTTTCCCCTTGCGGATAATCAACTTCAGGTCGGTTTCCAGCCCGGTGACAATCAGCAAACACAGTACGCCCAACCAAGAAACTACTGATAATAAATCGGACTGCTGTTGGCTTTCGGGAAAAATCTGAACCTGTAAACGGGGAAACAACAAGCCAAAGAATGAAGGGCCAAGCAGCACACCTGCAAGTAATTCCCCCACAACAGGTGGAAAGTTAATGTGGCGCATCACTTCACCGAGTGCCCGCGAAACCAGCAGCAGCAGCGATAGTTCCAGCAGCACCAACAGCAACTGATGATGACCTAGCGGTTGAATTAAATGTTCGCCTGCTCCTTCAAGCGTTGCAAGTAACCGAAGCATCAAGGAATTGTTTTCCATATAGTCGAAGAGAAGTAGCGGGAGGCAAATTTTGTCAAGGCGTTGCCTTACTCAAATAAATACCATGAACTTTAATTAAACATCAGTCCGAGGTCTTGATTTGGCTTTTAGCAAGCAATTTTAATTAAAACTGAAGTCCAAAGCCTGATTGAATAGTTGGTATTGTTGGGCTTCACTCCGTTCAACTACACTTATTTTTATCTACCCAGAATAATATATCGTACTGATAACTGATAACTGATAACTGAATTGACCTGCTTATACAACAATTTGATTTGCTTCATAAGCATAATTCATATTAATTATTTCGCCGTTGTATGTCTTGATTTCTATTAGCTTGAACGGCTTTAGATTTACTAAAAAGAAACCACCATAATTCCAACCCAATCAAACCAACACCACCTAAAGTCACAACAGCCTTTAATCCTAAAGGTTGCTCAATCTGCCGAAACTGCACATTTTCTTGCTCCGAAACAGGCATTTCTACAGGTTTTTGAGCAGAAGCTGTCCCAGAAGCAACCAATAGAAAAAACCCCACCCCAGCAATACCATTTAAAATATTATTTTTATTCAACATAATGTCCTCTCGTACAAATTAACCTCTTCCCCTCAGCGAACCTTTGCGCTAACCTCCGCGCACCTTTGCGTTAAAAAAATCTCTCTCTTCCTCATCCCTTCAACTTAAAATTACGCAACCGCAAAGCATTAGTCACAACCGAAACCGAACTAAAAGCCATCGCACCACCTGCAATAATCGGATTTAATAACCAGCCAAATATGGGAAACAAAATTCCCGCAGCGATGGGAATACCTAAAACATTATAGAAAAAAGCAAAGAACAAATTCTGACGAATATTATTGATAGTAGCCCTCGAAAGTTTTATTGCCGTGACAATTGAACGCAAATCACCAGAAATTAAAGTGATGTCACTTGCGGCGATCGCCACATCAGTACCAGTACCAATTGCCATTCCCACATCTGCTTGCGCGAGGGCTGGGGCATCATTTATACCATCTCCCACCATTGCGACAATTTTGTTTTGAGTTTTATTTTTACCCTTTTTTCTTATCCCCTCAGCTTGCAAAGACTTGACAACAGCGGCTTTTTGTTCTGGTCTAACTTCTGCAAAAACGCGATCGATACCAACTTCATCCGCAATCGCTTCAGCTGTCGGACGATTATCTCCGGTTAACATTATTACTTCCAAACCCAACTTCTGCATCGTTCGTACCGCTTCAACAGAAGTAGATTTAAGAGTATCGGCAATTCCCATCAAACCTTCAACTTCCTTATCCACCGCAATCCAAATTACAGTTTGTCCAAGGGATTCCCAATTGTCTTTTAGCTCTTGGAATAAGTTGGTATTAATTCCAATTTCCGATAACCAGCGTTTAGTGCCAATTTGTACAAATCTATCTGAAACATATCCTTCAACGCCGCTGCCAGCAACAGCTTCAAAATCACGAGCCTCTGTCAACTCAACTCCCTGAGATTCAGCATATCTAACTACTGCTTCTGCTAAAGGATGTTCGGAATTACGCTCTAAGGCAGCCGCTAATTTTATCAGTTTCAACTCATTCTTATTAGCAGTACCGCGCACTGTCACAAAATTAGTAACAGTAGGTTTCCCTTCCGTCAAAGTCCCGGTTTTATCCAAAACAATCGTCTTAATTTTATGAGCGAGTTCTAAACTTTGGGCACCTTTAATCAAAATACCATTTTCAGCACCTTTACCCGTACCAACCATTACCGATGTTGGAGTTGCTAAACCCAAAGCACAGGGACAAGCAATAATCAAAACCCCGACGGTGGTAATTAAAGCGAGGCTGATATTACCCATAAAATCAAACCAGATGACAAAAGTAGAAATGGCGATCGCTATCACTACCGGGACAAACCACCCCGTCACTTGGTCTGCTAATCTTTGAATAGGAGCTTTACTTCCTTGCGCTTGTCTAACTAA
Organism: Rivularia sp. (in: cyanobacteria); assembly: GCA_049649675.1. Lineage (GTDB taxonomy): Bacteria > Cyanobacteriota > Cyanobacteriia > Cyanobacteriales > Nostocaceae > Rivularia. The sequence continues at coordinate 3,490 of JBARZF010000534.1, forward strand.
CTGCACAATTTGCGCTAGTACGGTATCTTTTCCTACCCTTGTTGCCTTAAACTTAAAGCTACCAGTTTTATTAATCGTTGCACCAATAACTTCATCACCGGGCTGCTTTTTCACGGGTACGCTTTCCCCAGTTACCATTGCTTCGTCAATAGTCGAGCTACCTTCTACGACTTCTCCATCTACAGGAATTTTCTCACCAGGGCGGACTAAAATTATGTCATCAAGCTCAACATCTTGAATCGGAATATCTACTTCTTTACCATTACGAATTACCCGCGCATCCCTAGCTTGCAAACCAATTAACTTGCGAATTGCTTCACTAGTTTGCCCTTTTGCGCGATTCTCAAAAAGTTGTCCTAAAAGAATTAAAGTAATTACAACGGCAGCAGTTTCGTAATATACCTCCGGCATCAAACTTTGATTGATAAAGAAGTCGGGAAAGATAGTTGCAAACAGCGAATAGAAAAATGCCGCCGAAGTACCCAAGGCAATCAGGGTATCCATTGTTGCCCCGTGGCGTTTAAAAGCTTTCCAAGCTCCGGTATAAAACCCATAACCACACCAAAACTGTACGGGTGCGGTAAATGCTAGCTGCAACCAAGCATTGTGTAACCATGCAGGAATAAAAGGTAATTCTAGCCCTGTCATCATTGGTAATGAACCAA
>JBARZF010000535.1:0-32700 GCA_049649675.1 Rivularia sp. (in: cyanobacteria)
TTAAAATTACATAAAACCTAACCCCCCTACCCCCCTTCCCTGCAAGGGAAGTGGGGTTTTAAAGCCTCTCTCCTTGCAGGAGAGAGGTTTGGAGAGAGGTTTTTTTTATTTCCGGAGATGTCTAATGTTACCAACTTTGAATTTGCACCCGAAAAAGTGAACCAAGCACCGGAAGCTGGAGAAGGGCACGCTCATATTTTTGTGAACGGTAAAAAAATTACCAGACTGTATAGTTCTTGGTATTATCTGGAAAATCTCGAACCCGGTGAAAACAAAGTGAAAGTAACTTTGAATGCCAACAATCATGCTGATTGGACTAGCAACGGTAAAGTAATTGAAGATACAGCAGTGGTTAATGTTTCACAAGCAGTAAATAAAAATCAGTAGCAACACAAACATCAGGGACATAATTAATCAGTAATTCCTCTGGTTCCCAGCCTCCCGGCTCGTTTCGTCGTCTCGTTCCCAGCCGGAGGCTAGGAACCAGTCTGAGCCGAAGGCTAGGAACCAGTTTGAAAAATATTTTTAATAAAAACTCTTTTATAATCTAAAATCCTGTTAGGTAAAATCCAAAATGTTACTCGATCTTTTCCTTATTACTGCTTTGGGATTTCTTGGTAGTTTTGGTCATTGTGTAGGAATGTGTGGCCCTTTGACTGTAGCATTTTCTTTATCTTCCCAGAGTAAAAACACCAATTGGCGGCAACAATCGAAATTCCATATTTTGCTGAATTTGGGTCGAATGCTCAGTTATGGCTTGGTTGGGGCTGCCATTGGGGCGCTAGGTTCGATATTGGTAGAAGGAGGTCAATTAGCGGGTGTTGGTAGCGAATTACGTCAGTGGATAGCAATTATTACTGGTTTAATGTTGATTTTGTTTGGACTCAAACAAATTAACCCGAACTTTTTACCCAAAATTCCATTTTTGCATCCATTATTACAAGGCGGTTTACACAATCGCTTGAATGCGGGAATGTCAAAACTATCATTGCAAAACACCTGGTATACACCAGCACTTTTAGGGATGACTTGGGGTTTAATGCCTTGTGGTTTCCTGTATACCGCTCAAATCAAAGCTGCTCAAACGGGGAATATGTGGATGGGTGCAGCTACAATGCTAGCTTTTGGCTTGGGAACCTTTCCCATGATGTTAGGTGTGGGAGTATCTGCATCCTTAATTAGTAAAGATAAACGATCGCAACTGTTTCGCTTGGGTGGTTGGGTAACTCTCACAATAGGCATAATTACCTTGCTACGAACTGGCGACACAATGGTAGACTACACCGGACACGCTGGTTTAATATTGCTGATGTTAGCCTTGATTGCTCGTCCCATCAGCGGTTTATGGGCAGCACCAATGCGCTATCGTCGGGCTTTAGGGGTAGGTGCTTTCGTCGTTTCATCTGCCCACACCGCTCATATGATGGAACATTCATTGGGGTGGAAGCTTAATAGTTTTTTCTTTTTACCGTTCATATTTCAGTTAGGAATGGCTTTTGGTGGAGTAGCGTTAATTTTAATGGCTCCTGCTGCTTTCACCAGCTTTGATTCCTTACAAAAATATTTAGGTAAATATTGGCGGCTGATTCATTTATTAAGCGTTCCAGCTTTGATATTAAGTGCAATTCATGCCTTAATTATTGGTTCCAATTATCTTGGTTCCGTACAGTCAACTTTGCTAAGTAAAATAGCCCCAATTGTTTTAGGAATTATCACTATCGGAGTCTTGTTACTTAGAATCCGCCTTTTTTGGTCAGTATTAGGTTTGCGAAGATTTTATGTTCCCAGCAAGCAGTGAGCAGTTATCAGTTATCAGTTATCAGTTATCAGTTATCAGTTATCAGTTATCAGTTATCAGTTATCAGTTATCAGTTATCAGTTATCAGTTATCAGTAGAAATTTCTCCCCATCACCCTATCACCCCATCACCCTCTCCCCCCTCTACTCCGAATCCAAATTATGAATCTTTCATCATTACTAATTCCTCGGGCTTCCGCACACAAGATAGAAACTGCTGAAGATGTGGGGGCTACTATGCACATTGAACCAGAAGATACACCCCGTGCTGGTGAAGCTGCACAAACTTGGTTTGCTTTAACTCGTAAGGGAGGTAAGATTATTCCTCTTAAAGAGTGCGATTGTCAATTGGCTGTTTACAGCGAACCACGTACAGCAGAAGCAAAGCCTCTTGCTCAACCGAATTTACAACCTATATCAGCCGAACGCTATCAAGGTATTCCGGGAGCAGAAATTACATTCCCCAAACCCGGTGCTTATCAATTAGAGCTTTCCGGTAAACCTGCAAATGATGCTACCTTCAAACCCTTTGAATTAAAGTTTGATGTTACCGTAGCTGCCCGAAGTAAGAAAGCTACGACAAATCAACAAGAAACAATTACTGCACAAGAAGTACAAAATGTCAATCTAAATCAAACCGAAGAACAAGCTTTTCCCTTACCATTTTGGGCTATAGGTTTGGGAATTGTTGTACTTATAGGTGGAATATTCGCCGTAGTGCGAAAAGGTTAAGGATTGGTAATTGGTAATTGGTAATTGGTAATTGGTAATTTAAAACCCCTAACAACTAACAACTAACAACTAACAACTAACAACTAACTCCCATGTCGCTTCTGATGCCATTCCCAAGCGTGAGTCATGATATCTTTAATAGATGTATATTGTGGTTGCCAGCCTAGTATTTTTCTGGCTTTTTCGGCACTTCCGATCAGGGCTGGGGGATCTCCTAGACGGCGATCGCACTCTACTGCTTTAATATCTTTACCAGTTATAAGTCTTGCTGCTTCAATTATTTCCTTGACGGAAAAACCGTTTCCGTTACCTAAATTAAAGAAGGTGCTGTCTCCTCCTTTGAGCAGATATTCTAAGCCTAATACGTGAGCGTCTGCTAAGTCACTAACGTGGATGTAGTCGCGCACGCAAGTACCGTCGTCTGTGGGGTAATCGGTACCGAAAATCGAAATTGACTCGCGTTTTCCTAAAGCTGTTTGCAATACTAAGGGAATTAAATGAGTTTCGGGATTGTGATCTTCTCCTAAATTACCTTGGGGATCTGCACCTGCGGCATTAAAGTATCGAAAACGTACCGATTTAAAATCGTATGCTTCGCTAAAATCTGAAAGTATCCGCTCCACCATTAATTTAGTTGCGCCGTAGGGATTGATCGGATTTTGGGGATGTGCTTCCGGTATAGGTACTATTTCTGGGACTCCGTATGTTGCACAAGTTGAAGAAAATACAAATTTCTTAACGGATGCAGCTAGCATTGCTTCTAATAGGGTTATTGTACCGATTACATTATTACGATAATATTTTGCTGGGTCTGAAACCGATTCTCCTACATAAGCGTAGGCAGAAAAATGGATTACTGCTGCGATATTACGGGATTTGAATAATTTATCTAATAAATCGCGATCGCCAGTATCACCCTCGATAAGTTCGACTTTAAGAACTTGTTCCACCAAGTCACGGTGTCCGTAAACTAAATTATCAAGTATTAAAACGGAATAACCAGCTTGTTTCAAAGCTAATACGGTGTGCGAGCCAATATACCCGGCTCCCCCGGTAACTAAAATAGTATTTTGTTCGGAAGACATAAATTTTCCCTTGAATTTGACAATTACATCATAAATTTAATCTACTTAAGCGAGATTACTTATCTTCTAGATTACAAATACTAAACAATATTGATAAAAATTGCACTAAAATCACTACGAAGGTAGTTTTGGTCTGTAGGGTATGAGGTATTTGAAGTCAAGCAATGGTACTACTACCATGCTTACAGTAGAATAAACCGATTGCCCGGAACCATACAGGATTGAGAGTACAGAAACATTTGAGAGTAAATTTATGTTTGAACTGCTAAGCCGAGTACTTCTATGGCTACTTATAGGTACTATTGTATTTAGCCTATTTCAGAAATTCTACCCAAGCGGAAACTTTGTCGGACGATTGGTAGTGGTAGTTTTTCTAGTTATCTTGTTGTTGTCGTTCGTTAATCCCAACGAGCCAGCTATTGCTTCTTTATGGAGAGTAGTATCGTTTCCTCTGAAACCTCTGGGAGCATCGATTTTACTGATGACTTTCGCCGCTCAGAGAATAAAAGGTGGAGCAATAGACAAGCCAGGAGGAATTTTAGTTGGTTGGGCACTGACGATTTTATTGTTATCAAGTACACCAGCGGTTGCTTATTTCTTGGTTCAATCACCTGTAAATGCAGGGCTAGCTGCTCCTGATGTGGCTTTAATTCAACCGAAATCTGCAACCCTTGTCGCATTCGCCGGGGAAACAAATGTAGCGAATATGTCAGATATCGTTAGCGATACTGTTGTACCTCGACTAAATGCAGGTCAGACTACAATAGCATTAAACCCCAGTAGTATAAATATTCCACCCTATCTTTTACAAAGACCAGATACTATTCGTCGTCGGGGTTTACGCTTAGAAGACTTTGTACCAAGTGCAGAAACTTTGCAATTAACTACAAGAGTTTGGGAAAGTTACCTCAATCAAGTCAATTCTTTCTTACGCCCTCGATAGAACTATCTATATAGCAAAAAAATATACTAGGGTGTGGCAAGTGCTGTACTCTAGTTTTTGTTTGTCAATTATCAGTTATCAGTTAGCAGTTATCAGTTATCAGTTATCAGTTATCAGTTAGCAGTTATCAGTTATCAGTTAGTATTTCACCACATTTATTCTGCGGTTTAAGTTAATTTGTAGTGGGAGCGTCTGGCTCCCTAGAGACAATCAGCTCGCTTTCCGTCTCGCTAGTTGTTGCCAGCGAGCCACACGAAATTCTTATTTTGACGCTACCGCGTCACGCTCCACTAACATTGATAATTGTTCATCGATAACTGATAATTGGTAATTGATAGTTAATTGCTCGAATGTCAAAATCACGACGCTTTGTCAAACTTCTTGCTTATCTGCGCCCTCACTGGCGGCCAACAGCTAATGGTATTATCGCTTTACTCGTTGTTAATGGGTTGGGGGCTTACATACCCTTATTAATTCGAGATTGCGTTGATAAACTTTCGGAAAACTTCGATTACGGACAAATAATCCGCTACTCCATAATTATTGTTTCACTCAGCTCTTCAATGTGGCTGATCAGGATGGCTTCTCGTATCTGGATCTTCGGTGTGGGAAGACAGGTAGAATTTGACCTTAAACAGCAGATTTTTGAACATTTGCTGAAGTTGGAGCCTTCTTATTTTGCTACTAATAAAGCCGGAGATTTGATTAGCCGTGCTACGAGTGACGTTGACAATATTCGACGGCTATTAGGGTTTGTAGTGTTGAGCTTTGCAAATACTATATTTGCTTATGCATTGACTTTACCCATAATGTTTTCTCTCAATCTGGAACTAGCCGGATTAGCATTAATACCCTATCCGATCATGTTCTTTATGGTATTGCTATTCAGCGAACGTCTCCGCAATCAACAAACCTCGGTACAGGAAAATCTTTCGGATATTAGTAACCTGATTCAAGAAGATATAAGCGGTATTTCCTTAATAAAAATTTACGCTCAAGAAGATAACGAACGTCGCGCTTTCGCTAGACAAAATCACCAGCTATTAAAAGCTAACTTGAAATTAGCGCAAACTCGAAATACTTTGTTTCCCTTGATTGGCGGATTGGCTAATATTAGTACGTTGATAATTATCTGGATCGGAGCAGGTAGAATCGGTTCCAGTCTGGAGGTAGGTGATTTTGTCGCTTTATTGCTATATATTGAACGTCTAATATTTCCGACAGCTTTACTGGGATTTACTATTACTGCTTATCAACGTGGTGAAGTTAGCGTTGATAGGGTTGAATCAATTTTCAGCGTAGAACCCAAAATCAAAGATTACAGTAATTCAATTCAACTCTCGCGAGAGCAAATTAAAGGAGAATTAACCGCTAAAAACCTCACATTTACTTATCCAGGTGCGGAAACTCCCGCATTAGATAATGTTAATTTTAATATTACCCTAGGAGAAACAATCGCCATAGTAGGTGCTATCGGTTCGGGTAAATCAACCTTAGCTAATTGTTTACCGCGTTTATTAGATATCGAGGAAGGTGAATTATTTTTAGATGGAACAGATATTACCCAAATTGCTTTAAGCGATTTACGGGATGCGATCGCTTACGTTCCCCAAGACAGCTTTCTTTTTAGTACTACAATTCAAAATAATATCCGTTATGGCGATCCTTTAGCAGAACAGCAAGAAGTTGAAACTGCCGCCGAATTATCGCAAATTAGTTCCGAAATAGCTAATTTCCCCAAACAATATGACACTTTGGTCGGCGAACGCGGAATTACTCTTTCTGGCGGTCAAAGACAGCGTACAGCTTTAGCTAGAGCCATGTTGGTTGATGCTCCGGTACTAATTTTAGATGATGCACTCTCTTCCGTAGATAATCAAACTGCGTCACAAATCTTAAAAAATCTTTCCAGCGGAACCAAACGTAAAACAGTTGTTTTCATTACCCATCAATTATCTGCTGCTGCTGCTGCCGACCGAATTTTTGTAATGGAGAAAGGTAAAATCGTTCAAACTGGTACTCAAATAGAACTTTTACAACAACCTGGACTTTACAGAGATTTATGGAGTCAGCATCAGGTAGAAGAGTTGCTGCATTAATCAGTGAACAGTGAGCAGTTAGCAGTTAGCAGTTAACAGTTAGCAGTTAGCAGTTAGCAGTTAGCAGTTAGTAGTTACCTGTTTATTTTGATTTAATACTAATTATCAGCCAAAGCATAAATATGTTGGGTTACGACGCTTGAGGAAATTATTCATTGATGATTAAATTTTTCGTGCGTCTAACCCAACCTACTTACTAACTGTTCACTGTTCACTGCTCACTGTTAACTGACTTAAAACGCTCCTATACGGGCAAAGATTACATAAATTGTTTTAAGAATCAACGATAAATCGTAAAATTGATGCCATTTTGTTTGATATTGCAAGTCTAGCTCGAATACTTGCTCGAAATCTTTAATGTGCGAACGTCCGTTTACCTGCCATTCCCCCGTTAAACCGGGTTTAACGTATAAACGTTGCCAGTGATGCTCCGAGTAACGGCTAACTTCATCACCCGTGGGGGGACGAGTTCCAACTAAACTCATTTCACCGACAAAAACGTTCCAAAACTGAGGAAGTTCATCTAAACTCGTGCTTCTGAGAAAACGTCCTACCTTTGTAACCCGAAAATCATTCTTACTTTTGAAGAAGTGTCCGTTAGCTTCATTTTGTACCTTCGATTTTAATTGTTCCGCATCCGAAACCATTGAACGAAATTTACGAATGCGAAATGTATTTCCGTAAAGTCCGTATCTTTCCTGTGCAAAGAAAATCGGACCGGGACTATCTATTTTGATGGCGATCGCGATCGGCAGAAATAAAATCGCTAAAACCACAAAACCCACCATACTTCCTAAAATATCTAGAAAACGCTTGAATCTAGAACTTACTGAGGGATGAGGGGTAATTTGCGGAACCCAAGTATGAGAATTCGCACCTTTAATAAGACTTATCATCGGTAATTGGAACGCAGCCAAACTAAGTTTTAAGCGAGAAACGTATTCCTACGTAACAATACCTTGAATATAGACTTAGCTTTATCCGATTAATAGTCTGCCCCCGTATTTTTGCTGAATCTTCATTCATTTCATAAAAATAAGCATCATTTATAAACTTTAGATAAAGAATAATAAATCTATCTTAAAGTAGATGCATAAAAGCAATTATGGCGGGTTAATAACCCTCTTATGTTATATTTTGCTACCTAGTCAATGCGTAAGCCTTAATGGTTGTTTAATATATAAAATCTATAGAGACGTATCAAGTAGAACTTATCGATTTAATTCTTGATTTTACGAATACTTTGGTTGTATGGTAAGGCTTATAAACTACAGAAAAAGAATATCAATGCGGTCAAAACATAGTTTACGGGTAAAAGGTGATACAATTCCTCAAACATATATAGTAAGTCATTAGGATGAGTATTTGAATACATTGGCCGCGTATTAAAGGGAATTAATTATTCTTTGTCAATTCCCTTTATGTGCATTTCATTCAATTTTTTGGGAAACATGATTAATAGCATCCCTTTTTAAGTATTACTTACAAAAGTAATACAAAATGTTTACATTGTGATTGGGGATGAATAGCAGTTCCACAGTGGTGCTATCTCAAAATAAAGGTGTTAAAAATGGTTGCAACTGGAGCAGACAAAGTAAAAGTAGGACGTTTGGAGTCAATAGTAGAGCAAATCGGGGAAGCCGTACTGGCTACTACTGAGACAATAGAACGTCTTTCCGATAGAGTCGATAATTTAAGCGTACAAGTAGAAGAGCAGGGAAAGCAGGTACAGCAGCAAGGTTATCAAATCTTGGCATTGTGCGATGCCGTGCAAACTCTTGCAGAAGGGCAAGACAATTCCCTGCAAAGACTTACTCTATTAACGCAAACCCTAAATCGTTTGATGATTGTTTTGGAAGCGGAAGATGAAGAGTAATCAATTATCAATGTTAGCGAAGCGTGACGCGATAGCGTCATACAATTATCAATGAATAATTAAGTCGTTATTCAAAGTTAAATGCAAATCATCCGAAGCGGAATTAAGCTTAGAGGAACGCTGCACCAATAAATATTTTTTTTATAACTACTTATAATTCACACCCGACGGGTGATAATTGATAATTGTTAATTGTTAATTGTCAATTGAGTTACGGCTATTTTCCCAGAAAAGCATATATCAACATCGCTACCGGGGGTTCTCTCTCGACTGGCATATTCGCCTACATAATAAAATTTATCGCCTTCGGTACGATAATTCACTGGCAGAGGTTTGTTACAAGGACGACAAAAAACTACTTCGGGTTCCGCTGCTTCTGGTGGAAGATGGGGTAAATTGACGTTCCAGAAATTTCCTGAAGGTAATGGACGATTAAATAAGTCAGCTAGAAGTTTAGCCGTCCATTTTGTCGAGTTTTCCCAGTTGAATTCCAAACATGAATTCTTGTATTGAGAAATTGCGATTCCTTTAATACCGTTCATTGCAGCTTCTCTAACCGCAGCTACAGTACCGGAAATATAAGAATCAACTCCCATATTCCCCCCAGCGTTAATTCCGGAGAGTACCCATTTGATTTCGGGACAAATATGGGAAATTGAAAGACGAACGCAATCTGCGGGAGTACCTGCAATAGCATATGCATTATCTGAACGTTGTTCTAGAGTTAAGGCAGTCGCGGTGGTAACTTGATGTCCACAACCAGATAAATGTCCTTGAGGAGCGGCGATAATAATAGACGATAAAAGTTCAGATGAAATTGCCGATTTTTCTACAGCTTTGAGCAGTGCTTGAATACCCGGAGCATCAATACCGTCATCGTTAGTTAAAATCAAAGTCATATTGTTGATTGGAAGAATTCAATTGCTATTCCAACTTTCAAGCATATCTGATGCATACAAAAAAAGACAAACGACTATATTTTTCTATAACCATATACGAACAAAAATAAAGACGTAGCAGTGCTACGTCTCTACACGATTAATATGTATCGCGATTAAAGTGAAGTTATATTAATCTTACAAAGAATCAAAATTTTTAGAAAAACGAGTTGTTATTTAAACTGAAGCACCAGGTTTTGGATCGGCACCCATTGGGGCTACGTAATCACGGAAAAGACTCATTTGTACTCCGAAATCTAAGGGCTTTATTTTTTCGATCAATTCTTTACATTGAGAAGAAATTTCGTAGCCAGCAGGCATGGGGATAATTGTATTAGCGTCCATACCTTGAGCTAAACGATACCAAAATAGTAGCTTAGTTGTATCGCTCATTGAACCGTATTCCCGGCTATGTAGCGTATCGGCTTTGTTGATTAAATCGCGTTGAAGTTGTAATTGTTCTTCGTGAGATAATTCTTTTACTTGATTAAATAAACCGTCGGCAATTGCTGGAGAAACGGTACTAGCACCAGGTGCAGCAGGTGTAATTGAATCACCCATTTCTTTGTAGATAAAATAGAACAAAGCTAGCTGTTCGTCTACACCTAATTTTTGAATTGATTGAACTATTTCGCGAACTTTAGGATCGTTAGTTTGTGTAGCTTCCATAATTTACTCCGATTACAACAAATTTTTTCTATCTATTAATTTCAACCGTATCAAAGTAGCATTGAGTATTTAACCCTACTGAAGACAGATGTATTGATGTCGTAAAGGGTATTTATTCAAAAAGTAATTTCAATCGAACGATTATTTTAAAAAGTGCAGTTTTTTGAGATGATTTTTTTAATTTGTTATATATCAAAGCTATAAAACCCTGACTACGAACAATGAGAAACCCGGCTTTTTCAACAAAAACCGGGTTTCTAAATTATTCGGAGCAACTAGCCGTCTTTATATAAATCTTTTACTTGGGATGATTTTGATAATCTTCGGACGATTTAGGATCTAATTCCCAGCGTTCATCATCCCGTCTATCTAAAATATCGTTTGTTTGCAGAGGTTGCTTATCATCCATTTCCAAACCAACTGCTTTTCCTAATTCTTCCGTCACATTTTTATCGGGAGTTGCAACGGTTCCACCAACTGCTTCATCACCAACAGAGTTTGCACCTTTCCAATACGCATCAACATCACCTCCGGTTAATTCCGGGCTGGTTGCATTATATTGATTTAACTGCTCTTCTATTATTCTTCCACCAGCATTCATTCCTGATTGCTGACTAACTCCAGTTCCGTATGACTCGGTTATTTCTTGAGGTAAATCGCCCTGTTCAGCTTCGTTATTGATATTTTGCTCCTTTTTATTTTTTTGTTCGGTCATAATACTTTTGTTTTTAGTGCATTATCACAATAGCTCAATATTTATAACTATTTCTCTTCCGAAAGAACTATAACCAAAGTTGTAAAAGAATATCTCCCCTGCGAACGAAGTTAAATATTTCACCGATGCATATCGTAGGAAGTAATAATCCATACAAAAGCAACCTCACAGAATTATCTAGGCTATGATTCAACATCCAATAGTTATTGCTAAAAGATAGCCATGAATGTTGAGTCATTGCTTTTTCTTTTTGTTAAAAGGGAGTGGGGAATAGAAAACAGTTAATCGGGGATAGGGAATAACGGTAGAGACAAAATATATAAAATAATTCAAAATTAAATTTACAGGTTCTAAGCCTATCCCTCAAGAATAATTTTGACTAAATGTTGAAAGTAAAATAGGAGAAACATGGTATCTACTAATAGTCATTCTACAAAAAAGAAAGTTGCAATTCTGATTGAAAATGGTGTAGAAGATTCAGAATTTAAACTTCCTTATAAGGCTTTGAAGCAAGCCGGTATGGAAGTTTCGGTTTTAGGTTCTCGGATGAACGAAGCCTATAAAGGTAAGAAAGGTAAAGTTTCTCAGGAAGCCGATGGAACTACCACCGAAGCAATGGCAAGCGATTTTGATGCGGTAATTATTCCCGGAGGAATGGCTCCCGACAAAATGCGTCGCAATCCTAACACCGTGCGCTTCGTACAAGAAGCCATGAGTCAAGGTAAGCTCGTCGCTGCTGTATGTCACGGGCCACAATTATTAATTGAAGGTGATTTACTTAAGGGTAAAACTGCTACTGGTTTCAGCGCTATTAGTAAAGACATGATTAACGCTGGTGCAAATTATGAAGATAAGCCTTTGGTGGTAGATGGTAATTTAATTACCTCCCGTCAACCTGGGGATTTACCAATTTTTTGTACCGCGATTTTAAGCCGTTTGGGTTACGGTGGTAAAGAAGTTGATTTACCCAGTGAAAACGATCCAAATGCTGAATGGTGGAAAATTGGAGATGCTTGGGGTGGTTCTCATAAAAGCGATATCGTAAATGGTTTGAATAGCGTTTTAGCTGGAGAGCGTTATTCTCACGAAGCTTTACAAAAGTACGCTGAAAAATCATCAGATGCGGCTGTAAAATCTCTGTTTCAAGAGATGATTGCTAGCAAGGAAGTTCACATTCAAAAATTAGAAGCGCGGTTGGATCAACTTGGTGAAAAACCATCTTTGAAAACAAAGATTGCTGAAGGTTATGCCAAGGTAAAAAATGCCATCAAGGGTAGTGATGATATCCATCAAATTCGCTCTGCTTTGGGCGATTTGCAAACAGCAGTACACGATGTTGGCAGTATGATGGCAGCATATACAGATCCAGTGACAACTGAAATTTTCACCAACATCCAAAAAGATTTAATCGCTAACGAACAGCGTTTGGTAGAGCTTTACAGAGCAAAAATGGGTAGTGAATTGAAGCCAGCTAAACCTACTACGGGTACTGCTGTTTAATCAGTGAACAGTGAACAGTTATCAATTATCAATGAACAATTCTTTGGTAATTGATAAATAATTGAAAAAAAATGAGTAAAACAATAAAAGTTGAAAAGACGGTAACTATAAATAAACCGCAGGATGAACTTTATAATTTTTGGCATAACTTTGAAAATTTGCCTAAATTTATGAATCACCTAAAGTTGGTTAAAGTCGTTGATGAAAAACGTTCGCATTGGGTTGCAAAAGCCCCTTTGGGTACAAGCGTCGAATGGGATGCTAATGTTATTGAAGACCACGAAAATGAATTTATTTCTTGGTCTTCGGTGAAAGATGCGGACATTGAAAATTCTGGTTTTGTCCGTTTTAAAAAGGCTTCTGGTAATCGCGGAACGGAAGTAGAAGTAGTCATCGTTTACGAACCACCAGGTGGTACTATTGGTGCTGCAATAGCCAAACTTTTTGGTGAAGCACCCAAGCAGCAAATTGGTGACGATTTGAACCGTTTCAAAATGCTGATGGAAGCAGGTGAAATCGCGACTACAGAAGGACAACCAAAGGGTAGTTCGTAACCAAACATTTACATAAATAAAAATACAGGTGTGTCATGAAAAGATTAATCAAAAAATTGGTTTATTGGTTTCAAAATCTCATAAATAAGAGAACTGATGCAGTTATTTTCATTGGATTGAGTTTACTTTTTGTATCGGTTTTTAGCTATCCAAGCATCGCAGAAGCTAAACCACTAACACCAGAAGCAACAAACAGATATCAGGTTCCAGATGCAGATTCTAGAATTGATATTGACGATAAAAAACCAGTGAAAAATCTCAAAGAAAATCTCGAAGATACTAAAGAAACTATTGTAGAAAAGCTAAATCTTAACGAACCATTACCAGAAAGTACTAAAGATTTTTTACGTTCAACAGAAGAAAAAGTTGAAAATACTTTAGAACCAATTACTGGTAAGTAAAAATTAGATTCTCTTGCTGATTAGGAGTTAGAAGTTCCAAAAATCCCAGAACTCCTCACTCCTAACTCCTCACTCCTCACTCCTCACTTTAATAATAATGAAAGCTGTTTGCTGGAATGGTGCGAATGATGTACGGGTAGAAACGGTGCCCGATCCTAAAATTATCAATCCCCGCGATGCAATCGTAAAAATTACTTCCACGGCAATTTGTGGTTCCGATTTGCATCTTTATGATGGATATATTCCCACGATGGAAAAGGGAGATATCCTCGGACATGAATTCATGGGGGAAGTTGTTGAACTCGGTAGCGCGGTTAAAAATGTTAAAGTTGGCGATCGCGTTGTGGTTCCGTTTACCATTGCTTGCGGTGGCTGCTTTTTCTGCAATCGCGATTTATGGTCTTTGTGCGATAATTCCAATCCCAATGCTTGGATAGCAGAAAAGTTAATGGGACATTCCCCATCGGGTTTATTCGGCTATTCTCATATGTTGGGAGGATATGCTGGCGGACAAGCAGAATATGCTAGAGTACCTTTTGCTGATGTCGGCTTGCTCAAAGTCCCTGATGGTTTAAAGGACGAGCAGGTATTGTTTTTAACAGATATTTTTCCTACAGGCTATATGGCTGCGGAAAATTGCGATATTCAACCAGGTGATATTGTCGCCATTTGGGGTTGCGGCCCTGTCGGACAATTCGCCATCAGAAGCGCTTATATGCTTGGTGCAGAACAAGTTATCGCTATAGATCGTATTCCCGAACGTTTGAAAATGGCGGAAGAATACGGTAAAGCAAAAGTTCTTAACTATACAGAAGTAGACGTTGGCGAAGTCCTCAAAGAAATGACTGGGGGTAGAGGTCCCGATGCCTGTATAGATGCGGTGGGAATGGAAGCCCACGGTAGCGATTTTATGGGTTTATTTGACCAGGTAAAGCAAGCGGTACGTTTGGAATCAGACAGACCAACTGCTTTACGGGAAGTAATTGTGGCTTGTCGTAAAGGTGGTAACGTTTCAGTTCCTGGTGTTTATGGTGGATTTATAGATAAATTTCCGATGGGTGCGGCGATGAATAAAGGATTAACTATAAAAACCGGACAAACCCACGTTCATAAATACTTAAAACCTTTACTCGAACATATTCAAAACGGTGATATCGATCCATCTTTTGTAATTACCCATCAATTACCTTTGGATGAAGCACCTAAAGGTTACGAAATTTTTAAAAACAAGCAAGAAAACTGCATCAAAGTTGTGCTTAAACCTTAATCAATTATCAATTATCAAAGAGGAAAAAAATGAGCGATACAACAGTTAAAAAAGTAGATTCAGCTAATTCTCCCACAGGAGAAATGGGACAGAAATATTTAGCTTCCGGTAAGAGTGTTTCTATGCGGTTATGGGAAAACGAACAACCCAACGAACCAAAAGAACCAACATCAAGAGACTATGAAACCGTAGGTTATGTAATTAAAGGTAGTGCAGAATTACATTTAGAAGGTCAAAAAATTGTATTAAAAACTGGTCAGTCTTGGGTAGTACCAAAAGGAGCTTCTCATACCTACAAAATCTTAGAACCATTCACCGCCATTGAAGCAACAAGCCCCCCCGCAGAAGTTCACGAAAGAGACAAAGCGTAATTCAATTTTAGATTTTGGATTTTGGATTGGGGAATAAGGAGTTAGGAGTAGTAAATAGAAATGTAGTGGGAGCGTCTCGCTCCCTACTGAGAATAAGGTAAGGTTGCGAATTTTTATTTCTCACTCCATCTCCCTATCACCCCATCACCCCATCTCCCCATCCCCCCATCTCCCCATCTCCTTATCCCTTCTTAGCAGCCCATACCTTTTTATAATCTTCCATCGCTCCGGTATAATCTTTTAATTTAGAACGCGCATTACCCCGACTAATATAAGCTTTGTCGTTGCTGGGGTTTACCATCAAAGCTTTAGTGTAGTATTCAATCGCTTTATCGTAATTTTTTAGCTTGGCACAAGTATTACCCAATCCGATATAAGCTTTGTCATTTTTCGGATTCATCCGTAAGGTTTGGGTGTAATCCTCAATTGCTTCACCATATTTTTTCAAATTATAATTAGCATTGCCGCGATTTAAATAAATTTTGGCATCATTACTATTTGATTTCAAAGCAAGAGTATAATTCTCTAATGCTTTACTATATTCTCCATTTTTATAATAATCATTGCCTAAACTTATATAGTCTTGTGGATTTTGAGGAGGAGATGGTGAAACTTCAGTTGGTTTAGAAATAGCTCGATGGTATTCGCTACTTAACTCGGAACTAACAATATTAGAATCAACGGTAACTGTACGATCGGATGTAATAGATTCAACGTCAATCGAATCTAAAGTTATTCTTTGATGGTTATCTTCGCTTTGAGGAAGAAGCAATCCCGAACTTTGATTATTGATGTAGTCGGGATTGATGCTCATAGCTTTTGTATAATCGGCTGTGGCTCCGTTATAATCTCCTAATTCCGAACGGATAAGTCCCCGACTGTATCTAGCCTCAGCGTGATTAGGATTGTATTGTAGGAATTGGTTCAAATCTGCGATCGCACCTTGATAGTCTCCTAATTTGTGAAGGGCTAATCCTCTTTGATAGTGGGCTTTAAGTCCATTGGGCTTAAACTGTAAATACTGGCTAAAATCTGAAGCAGCTGCCTCATAATCGCCTTTTTGGATTTTATCTAATCCCCGACGATAAATAACTTCGAGAAACTCTTGCTGACGGCGCATTTCTGCTTCTTGCTGCTGTCGCTGCATGACGTTACGAGATACGGTAATAACGTTTCGTCGCATCTCTAACTGTGCTATTACCTGATTGCTTAATGCTCTTAATCCTTCTTGTTGTTCTAAACTTAAATCTCGTGGTACTGTATCAACTACACATAAGGTTCCGATACCATATCCTTCTGGTGTAATCAAAGGTGCGCCAGCATAAAATCTGATCTCGGGTGCATTGGCAACTAAGGGATTATCCGCAAATCTAGAGTCGTTTAAAGCATTAGGGACTACCAATGGTTGCTGCTGCATGATAGTGTAAGCGCAGAAAGCTACATCCCTGGGAGTGCAGTCTACATCTACACCAACCTTTGACTTGAACCACTGGCGTGAGCCATCGACAAAACTAATCAGCGCAATGGGAGTACGACAAACTTGTGCGGCTAAAAAAGTAAAATCATCAAATACTTTTTCTGGAGCAGTATCGAGTATTTGATATTGACGAAGTGCTGCTAATCTTGCTAGCTCGTTCGACGGTATTGGTGGCTGTAAGTCCATTATTATATATTTGCGAAAAGTACTTTTAGGGAATCTGGATTAGCCTCCGCGTATAAATCCGGGGGCTTAAAACTACGAACTAAAATCTAAAATCTAAAATTTTTTATTTGATTGCTATCGAGTGCAAAATATTTCGATAGTCCCTAAGTCATAACAATATTTCTAAGAAGTTGTAAAGTATTTCGTATTATATATTTATGTATACTTCTCGCTAGTTTACACGTAAATTTAAAGTAAACTTTTTTAACATTAAAATACTGCCTGTTTTAATTGTTAGCTTGATATACAATACTTATATTATATCTGCTTCCACATACTGAATGTGACTTATATAACATGAAGAATTTACCTGTTTTTTTAAATTTATTGACTAATTATCCATTTTCGATTGCATTCATAATTTAGGTTTTATCATTTTATATTTGTTTTTGATATAAATTTTGTATAATCTGCTCCTCTGCTCCAAATAAACATTTATTGACATATTGCCGTTCCAAAAATGAAAGACATTTTAGGATCGATCATTGTTCCTAACTTAAACAAAAATTTATTGGTCAAATATGAACCATTATCTGATGCCCGCCTTGCCAAAAACCCGAATCATGGAAAAATTAGAATAAATATTTGAACTATCTACTAACATAATGACAGATCAAATTTGGATTGCGATTACTTTCATTGGTTTTATGCTTTTGTTTACCGCAGTGGGAATTTATTCGGCAACTCAAAAGCAGAATAATACCACCGATTACCTGTTAGCCGGGAGAAGTGTAAATCCTTGGCTTACAGCACTTTCAGCAATGTCTACAGGACAAAGCGGTTTCTTATTTATGGGTCAAGTTGGTTATGCTTATCAAAGAGGAATTTCTTCTATTTGGCTAAGTATTGGTTGGGCTATCGGAGACTATATTGCTTGGTGGCTTTTTTTTAAAAGGTTAAGAGAAATTTCTGAAGAAACTCAAACAGAGACAGTTTCGGGTTTTCTCGGTCAAAATACTAACGGTGCCCGACTGATTACCGTTATTTCAGCTTTAATTACCATAGGTTTTCTTAGTGCCTACGCTGCCGCACAATTAGTCGCGGGAAGTAAAGCCCTGAGTGCAGTTTTTAACTGGAATTATAGTGTAGGTATTATCATCGGAACCATAATTGTTGTTCTCTACTGTTTTTCTGGGGGTATCCGTGCCTCAATTTGGACGGATTCAATACAGGCAATAATTATGATTGGTTCGTTGCTGCTACTGTTAGTTGTTTCAATTGTAAAATGCGGCGGATTCAATGGAGTTTTGACGCAACTAGCCGAAATCGATCCAGCCTTAGTAAATTTAAGTCCAGCAAATTTACCATTAGGTTTCATACCCTTCTTTATCGGTTGGGCGGTAGCTGGATTTGGGGTAGTAGGGCAACCTCACATCATGGTTCGTGCAATGGCGATCGACGATGCACGCAACATTGCCAAAGCTCGCAACATCAAAATAATCGCCGGTACAATTGCCGCATTCGCTTCCCTTGGTGTGGGTTTGACAGGAAGAGTGCTATTACCTGAATTATTAACCACAGATCAAGAATTAACTTTACCTTTATTATCCTTAGAATTATTGCCAGTCGCTTTAGTAGGGCTAATGTTAGCAGGAATATTTTCCGCAACAATGTCCACAGCAGATTCACAGATACTTTCATGTTCGGCAGCCTTAACTCAAGATGTGTTTCCTCAATTTGCTCATTCTTATAAAATAGTCAAATTAGGAACCCTAACCGTTACCGCAATGGTTTTTGTTATTGCTTTATTTGGCAGCCAAAGCGTGTTTTTCCTAGTCACTTTCGCATGGTCAGCTTTAGCTTCAGCATTAGGTCCGTTGTTTATAGTGCGGGCATTACAGCTACCTATTAACAAAATAGTTGCTGTTACAATGATGATAGTTGGAATATCAACTGCTTTGATATGGAGTACTAACCCCGAATTATCAAAGTTAGTTTACGAAGTACTTCCCGGAATGACTGCGGGAATATTAGTTTATTTGATAGCTTGGTTTTTCATTAAAAGTGATATGAAAGCAGCGAGCAGGAAATAGAAGAGATGGGGAGCTAACGATAGATAGCCTGCATCAAAATAATTCACCATTTAAAAATTTTATTACTTGATTGAAAAAAAAATTTTAAATGGTGAAAATATGAGATGATTAAATAAAGCTAAATATTATTTTTAATATAATGGAGTGGTTGTAATTTTTTTTAAGAAGGCAAGCCTCCCCATTATTTAAAATGCTCTCTACGATATATAATACTACAAAAGCGTTACTAATAAAAAATTTTGCGCTATTTTATCTGAAAAACACTTTTATTAATTACTGAGCAATTATATATACTGCATTGACTAAAAAGTAAGTAATTATCTCATTATATGCCTGATTATATAAAATGCATTTATAATGCCTTGCAATGCTTGTATAAATCATTGCGGCTTAAAGCTCCTCCATCCATCCATAAGCGAATGCAAGCATTGCGAACAAATAAAGCAGTACGAATACTTTCATCGATTCGTCGATACTGCTCAGAGGTTCCTTCAAGCAAAATTCGTAGACTAACATCTTATCACTTGTATTTTGTGATAAGACTCTATCATAAATACAATAAAATAAAAAAGCCGCTCCTTATAGGACGGGGCTTTAAACCCAAATTTTTGGTAATAAAGAAAACGTCAAAGTTTTTAAAAAATAATTTGATAAGTGTGTAATGGCGCTGCATATAATTCCCATTCCCACAAAATAATTGAATTTCGCGCCGTGAGCGCACCATTTAAAATTGTTTAAAATTGTTGGGTTTAATATCAGATGAACGCGGTGCGTTGCGCCCATCTTGCAACACACCCTAGGAATTGAGAAGGAGTTAGGAGTTATTAATTACCAATTACCAATGCCCCATCCCCAATTCCCTATCCCCGAATCTCTTTCAATAGATCGTTAAAAGGTTGCCAATTATCTTCTTGAGCAATTGATTCCCAAACTGATTCAATTACGGGTCTTAATATTACTGTTTGGGGGTTAGAATCTGTTAAAGTTTGAGCAATATTATCCATATCCGAAGTTGCCATAGTATTCAATATTTTGTGGTAAATTCCTGCCCAGTTAAAGAATAATTCCGATGAACCTAAAGATTGCTTGATCTCTGAACCTTCTAGAATATAGCTGGCATCATCTTGCCATTTGTGAGAAAAAGTTGCGGCGATGTCGGCGTAAAAATGATGGTAGCTGATAGGATAATGTTTGAGGAAATCAATTGTTGCTTTTAATATTTCGTCAGTTTCTGCTGCTGGTAATTCTTGATTGAATCCCAATTTTTTCAACATTAATAAGCGGTAGTTGCCCAGAAAGTATTTACCGAATTTTATCAATCCAGCATCCATATCAGATTTATCAATTACAGCCTTTAATGCTTCTTGGAGCATTTCCAAATTCCACATACAAATATCCGGCTGGTGGATATAAGAGTAACGGCTGTAATGGTCAAAATATGCTGCGGTAAAATGCGGATCGTAACTAGGAATAAATGCATAGGGGCCGTAATCAAAACTTTCCCCAGTAATAGACATATTATCAGTATTTAAAACCGCATGACAAAAACCAGCTGCCATCCATTGCGCTGCTAATTTTGCGACTCTTTCTACTAATTCCGCATAAAATAAAGCATATTTTTCTGGTTCGCTAACCAAATGCGGATAGTAAACTTCTATTACATGGTCTAAAAGCTTCTTAGTTAAATCTGGACGCTTTAAATAGTTTAAACGTTCAAAAGTACCAAAACGAATATGGGAACGATTCATCCTTACCATTACCGATGAACGAGTTGGGGAAGGTTCATCACCCCGCCACAACTGCACTCCAGTTTCGATCAAACTCAGACACCGGGAAGTGCGTACACCCATGCGATGCAGCATTTCCCCCGCTAATACTTCTCTCATTCCACCTTTAAGAGTGAGCATTCCATCCCCACCACGGGAATAAGGTGTTCTACCGGAACCTTTAGTACCGAAATCATAAAGTTCGCCATCGATGGAGCGTACTTGTCCGTAAAGAAAACCTCTACCATCGCCCAATCTGGGATTGTATTCGCCAAATTGATAGCCGTGGTAGCGCATTGCCAGAAGAGGTTTACGCTGCTCAAATTTACCAAAAGCTTGAATAAAATCTTCGTCAGTTACCTCTTGGGGGTTTAATCCTAAAAGCGGAAGCAGCGCATTATTGCGGAAGCGGAGTTTATGAAGGGAAAATTCCTCCGCAGCAACTTCATCAAAATAGTCCGAACCTAAAGATTCAAAAGCCGGTTCGTAGTCGAGGTTAAGTAGGGGATTGGTCGTTTCAGCCGTTTGCATTACCAGTACGGGTAAGTTTGCCATACCCTTAATGGTACATCTGAGAGGAAGATTGGGGGAAGGGGGATGAGGGAGATGGGGAGATATCTATAATTGGTAATTGGTAATTGGTAATTGGTAGTTGGTAATTCCAATCGTGTGCCAGTTACTAATGATTTTGTATTAAAGAAAGGTTAAAGGTTATCAACATAGATTAAAAGACGTAGCATTGCTACGTCTCTACATTAATTATCTGTAATAGAATTTAAATAAGAAAATTAATTACCAACAATAGTATTAATTTTCTGCCGAGATGTTTTAACTATTGATTGAATGCGAGCTTTTTGATTTGGCGTTAATCTCATAGATCGAAGTAGCTTTGTTCTTCCTTGGCGCGTTTTTAAAGATTGCATAATATCACTGCGCTGCGCTCTAGTTAATACATTGGCCACTTGTCTAAATGCTTCATCTTGAACAGCATCTACTTTTTTCTGCTGCTGCGGAGTAAGTCTTTTATAAACACGCGGTATTGAATATCCGGCTGCTTGTATTGTCAGCGGAATTAAAATAAATTTAGGTATTAATGCTTCGGCTTTCTTGGCGGAAATTCCAGTTAAGGATATGCTAATCATGGCAGCACTTAAAAACACTGAAAGACGCTTTGCGGATTTACTAAACATCGAGAAAAACCCCTTAAATAATTTTGGATTTTAGATTGTAGATTTTGGATTTGTCAACTTATGATTTATCAAACTTGTCAAAATATGGTCTTGCCATTGATTATTAATTAATAAATAATCCCTAGCATAGCCTTCAACTACAAATCCTAACCTCTTGAGCAGATTACCGCTACTTTGATTGTGAGGCATATAATTTGCCATTATGCGATGCATTTTTAACTCTTCAAACACATAATCAATGCTCGCTTCTAAGGCTTCTGTCATATAACCTTTACCTTGTTCTTTTTCTGCCAAACTGTAACCTACGGTACAGAATTGTGCCACACCCCAGATAAAATTACTGAAATTAATTATTCCAATTATTGTAGATTCGTTTTGAGAAAAAATCAGTAGTCTTAACGATCGTCCTTTGATAAATTCGCTCATTGCGACTTCTACTTCACTATGCCAATATTTTGCGGTAAAAAAAGTTTCCGACCATGCAGGATAAAAAGGAGTAAGATAAGCTTTATTGTCTGCGTAATATTTGAGAATATCGGCTACATCATCCTGAATAGCCAATCGTAACAATAGCCGTTTGGTAACAATGTGCGGTTGTTGCAATTGCATTATATCCTTTTCCTACGGTTCATCGATCTACCGAACTATCAAATTATTTGATAAAAATACTAATTTTAATTGCCAATAACATAATACAACCTGTTATCAATAAAATTAAATGTTTATCAGCCTTTTGACCAGATTTAACCAAACTAATTATAAATTTTTAATTTTCAACCGTGCGAGAAAATAGCTACCTCATTGAAATTATTGGGTTGTGTCATATCTTTCATTTAATTCGATCGTTACCGTTTATTGTGTGCTTATGAATTAAGTAACATCAAAAATGTAGTCCATTTTACTTTTTATGTCGAGTTAATTGTTTACCTTTAATAATTTATTAGAGGATTAAAAAAGTAGGGTGAATTATGAAGATAGATCGGGAGAACTGGTAATTAGTAGTACCTAGCATTTCACTGCTCGCTGCTCCCTGTTCACAGCAATAGTTAATAATTGATATACATCTGCGCCTTGGGGCAAGTAATAACTGATAATTGATAATTGTTCATTGATAACTATAAAATGGGAATACGCTACGATTGGCAAGAAGTGGAAATACGGGCAATATACGATACTCCTTTGCTGGAGTTAATTTACCAAGCTGCTAGCATACATCGTCAGCATCACGATTCTAGAAAGATACAGGTTTGCAAGCTAGTATCAATTAAAACTGGTGCTTGCCCCGAAGATTGCAGCTACTGCGCTCAATCTTCCCGTTACAAAACAGAAGTTAAACCGGAATCTCTCTTAGATAAACAAACAGTAGTTGATATCGCCAAACAAGCTAAAGAAAGCGGTGTCAGTCGAGTTTGTATGGGTGCTGCTTGGCGCGAAGTACGGGATAATTCTCAATTCGAGCAAGTCTTAGATATGGTAAAAGATGTGACAGCATTAGATTTAGAAGTATGCTGCACTTTAGGAATGCTCAACGAATCACAGGCAAAGCGTTTGGAAGATGCGGGGCTTTACGCTTATAACCATAACCTCGATACTTCACAAGACTATTACAGCACTATAATTACCACTCGAACTTATGGCGATCGCCTCAAAACCATCGACAATGTTCGTCAAACCAACGTAACCGTATGTTCCGGTGGTATTCTCGGTTTAGGCGAAAGTGTTGACGATAGAGTTTCCATGTTAAAAACTTTATCCAATCTGCAACCCCATCCCGAATCCGTACCCATCAACATACTTTCTCAAGTTGAAGGTACCCCATTAGAAAATCAGCCCGATGTTCCCATCTGGGAAATAATCCGGGCGATCGCCACCGCTCGTATTGTCATGCCTTGCTCCGACGTGCGCTTAAGTGCAGGTAGATCGAGACTTTCTCAAATAGAACAAGCAATGTGCTTCATGGCAGGTGCAAACTCCATCTTTTCCAGCGACGACGGAAAGATGCTAACCGTTACCACACCTTGCCCCGGATATGATACCGATAAACAAATGTTAGACTTACTCGGCTTAGAAGCACGAGAGCCGGTGAATCGGAAAGAGTTGTCTAGTAGGTAGGGAGAGGGGGTAGAGGGGGGAGAGGGGGTAGATAATTATAATCCAAAATCCAAAATCCCATTCCCGATGCCCCATTCCCCAAATTATTAAAGTATCTTGGCTGCACGTAAGCCGAAGAGTAAACCAGCAGCGATGCCGATAAACAAAACTAAGGAACCAACATACGAAACTATAGCTAGCATTTACTTTTCTCCACAATCGTTCAATCGTTTATAAATCTATTGAAGCATTAGTCAGTGACCAGTGAACAGTTATCAGTGAACAGTTATCAGTTACCAGTTACCAGTTACCAACCCCCTCTCCCCCTCTTCCCCCTCTCCCCCGTCTTCCCCCCTCCCCATCTCCCGAAATTACGATACAATACACCACGGGGGCTTGTTATGGGGTTTAAAGTATGTCTTCTGCGATTAAAGTAAATCTTCCGCTGTCATCTTACGAAATTGCGATCGCGCCACAAGGTTTGGATAAGCTGGGCGATTACATGAGTAATTTGCAGTTGGGTAAGAAGGTGTTGTTGGTTTCTAACTCGACTGTTTTTGAACATTATGGGGAAAGGGCTTTAAGTTCGCTCAAAGCTGCTGGTTTTGATGTATGCCGCTGCATTTTGCCTGATGGCGAAAAATATAAAAATTTAGATTCTCTACAAAAAATATACGATACGGCTCTGGAAAATCGCGTAGAACGTTCTTCTACGATGGTAGCTTTGGGAGGCGGGGTAATTGGCGATATGACGGGTTTTGCTGCGGCTACTTGGCTGCGAGGAATTAAATTCGTACAGGTGCCGACTTCTCTTTTAGCAATGGTGGATGCTTCGGTGGGTGGTAAAACTGGTGTTAACCATCCTCAAGGAAAAAACTTGATTGGTGCTTTTCATCAACCGCAATTAGTATTAATCGATCCCGAAGTGCTGAAAACTTTACCAGAAAGAGAATTACGCGCCGGGATGGCAGAAGTAATTAAATACGGCGTAATTTGGGATGCAGATTTATTCGCAGAGATGGAAAAATGCGAAAATCTCGATCAAATGCAATATTTGATGGCTCCTTTCTCTAATGGAGATAAGTCTTTAATCGACTACATATTAACGCGCTCTTGTCAAGCAAAAGCCGATGTAGTTAGTAAAGATGAGAAAGAAGCGGGATTGCGAGCGATTCTCAACTACGGACATACCGTTGCTCATGCTGTAGAAAGTTTGACTGGTTACAGCGTAGTAAATCATGGTGAAGCAGTGGCGATCGGCATGGTAGCAGCAGGAGAAATTGCTGCGAAATTGGGAATGTGGAAAGCCGAAGAAGTGCAAAGACAAAATGCTTTGATTGAAAAAGCCGGTTTGCCGACAAAGTTACCAGCAGGTTTGGATATAGGAGAGATAATTCAATCGTTGCAGCTAGATAAGAAAGTGAAAGCCGGAAAAGTAAGGTTTATATTACCAACGCGAATTGGTGAAGTGATAATTACCTCGGAAGTTCCTTCGGAAGTGATTCGAGAAGTTTTGCTTTATATGAGGCGGGAAGGTTAAAGGTTAAAGGTATTAGACATCTCCGGCTCTTATTTGCATGGTTTCAAATTTTCGGCATTTCCTAACCCCCCTCTCCCCCTTCCCGGAGCAGGGAAGGGGGAAAATTAAGCCGGAACTCAAGACGGTGGGGGAGAGGTTTGTATACGTTGCTTTTTTAATTTTCGGAGATGTCTAGTAACTAATTTGGAACTTTCTACCCCCTCTTCCTCCTCTCCTAATAACTGTTAACTATCAAAGCCTAAATAACCAATGAAGACTCAATCCCACATTAGTCTCTGTATCTGCGACTAATCCCCCAAGTCCATTTTGACCTGCGGCATTACTAGCGTAAACATCAACTCCTAAGTTGGCTTTGGGTTCAAAATAACGCAAACCCGTACTCCAAACGCTTCTGTTGTCGGAGAATACAGGAGTCAATTCGCCGATGAATTGTAATTTGTTGGATATTGCCTGATTTATACCTAAGCCAATACCTATACGTTCTTTTGTTGAGAAAAAGGCTGACTTGGGATTCAAAAATAAAGCTGTTTTGTTATTAGGTTGATAAGAAATAGGCATTTCTACAAATAAAGTGCCAAGTCTGGGACGCGAACCAAAGTCTCTTACTCCCAACACTTTGACGCTCAAGGAAAACGGATCTCCTTGTACTTGGTCTAAAAATCTCAGTTTTGCTCCCGGTCCAAATTTTACTCCTGAATTGGCAGTTTCTTGACTGGAAAGGCGATCGCCACCCCCAAACTGTTCGAGGGGAAGTTCTAGCTGTAAGTCGTTTGCTAAACCGTAAGCGAATGTAAAGCGTGAATTTCCACCGGAGGTTAATCCCGAACTCAGTCGTATTTGATCTGGTGGTAAAGTGCTGGTACCGCTATTTGTAAATCCATCGAGTAAAAGTTGAGTATCTCGTTGTGAGAGAGGAATATTTGGTTTTTTATCGAACCTAGCAGCGTAATTTTGACCTAAATCAAAAATGTATTTTACATTCGCACCGAATAAAACTTCGTTACCATCAGGAACAAAAGCTAATAAGCTGGTTGTCGGAGTCGCACCAAAGGCATTTGTGCCATAAACATCAATTCCGACTCTAGGATTTAATGCATACCGCGTACCAGCAGTCCATAAAACTTTTCTGAAAATAGAATCATCCTTAGAGTTAAGAGCATTACCTCCAGGACCTAAAGGTACATTGGTATTAGCAAATAGGTTTAACTTTTCAGAAGCTTGCCAACTTACCCCCGCTCCTATATTGATGAAAGTTCCATAAAAATCTGCTTTCTTTACTTCGTCGGGATAAAATGCGACTCCAGGGGTTAAATGTAGCTGAAGTTTGGAGTCAACATTATAAGTAATTGGAACTTCGACCTTTCCGATACCGAAATATTCAGGAGATTTCTTTCCAGCATTATTAAATAATCCCGGATCGGAAGAAAGTCTAAATAATTCAGCAGAACCGCTGAGTGCAACTTTAAATTTATCATTATTTAACACCTGATATTTAACACTAGGTGCCACAGATATGACTGTTATTTCTGGTCGTCTTCCGTTGATTTCATCCTTAATAGGATCATCAAAAAACTGAGCCGCAACTCCTAACTGTAGTTTATCTGTTGCTCCCCAGTCTACCGAACCATAATATGTCTGAAATCCAGTACTTCCTAGACTATCCGTCGAGTTAGCTTGATGACTTCCAGCCTCAAATTTGACTGTTCCTTTTGGTAGCTGATTGGCAGTTTCTAGATTAAAAATTCTTGTTGGCTGCTGCTGTAAAGGGGAAATAATATAGTTTGCTTTTAGGTCTTTTGCTTCAGTACTTATCTTTGAAATATCAGTTGACAAATTGGTGCTATTTTCAAGTTTTCTGAGAATAGGTTGTTTTTCTTGAGATATTTCATTAATATCTTCTTCAATATTTATTTCTAGGTCTGACCGTTGATAAACATTTTCCTTTAAATTAATATTTGGCTCGCGAGCGTAGGTTATATTAGATAACAATAGCGTTAAAAAAGTACAATTAAATATGGTCGGATATATTTGCATCATTATGTATGAATGGCTTTAAATTCAACAATTATAGTATTCAAGAAAACATTCAATAGGAATTAACTTTAAAACATCCTCTAGTTATTAGCTTGCCTATAAAGCTTATTATCTAAATATTTTGAATATATTTTAAAATTAAAAATAATCAATAGTATAAATCAACTTTAATGATTAAAATATATTTGGATTTTAATGGCTTTAATCAAATAAATAAGTGTGCCAAGGAACATATAAATAAATCAAATATACTAAATTATTTTTCTTTTTTTAAATGCAAAAATCAGGTCAAATATAATACTAAAACAAAAATATTATGTGTTATTGCTTATCTTTTTTCTTCTTAATTGCTTGAGCGGGGTTTCCTGCATAAATAGTCATTGCTTCTAAGGAATGTCCGGTTACTCCACCCAAAGTTAATACTGCTCCTTTACCGACGCTAACACCGGGACCAATTGATGAATTAGCTGCAATCCAACTGCTTTCTTCAATGTGAATCGGGGTTGGCATCAGATTTAAATACAATTATAAAAATAGCTGATGGCAGAGCTAAAAATTATGGTTTGGCTGCAATGGGTGCTTTGCAAATTACAGCAGCAATATCAATTAATGCATCGGAGTTTGTCACAACTGAAAAAGTAACTAAACCCATGCATCGAGTAAGTGAAATTAGAGTTATTTCAATCGCTTTATCTTGAGATTCTTTCCTTTTTTCCCCAAGCGTAGCTTTCTCTTCTGGTTCGGATTAAGTTTACTAATTGTGGTAACGCCGGTTGCGGTGGCTTCGGGAAGGGATGAGGATGAGTATAAAGGTATGTCTGAAAAGCAAAAGTTGTACATCTGTTACTAAATCATGATAAAATGTTCCCTACATAGGGAATACTTTATTAGAAACAATGAATAATATCTTTACTCCTACTGAAGCGGCTGCAATTGTTCAAATTCCAATTAAGAGAGTTTATAAAGAGTTAGAGTATGCAATTGTTCCTTCTAGTAACCCGCCACGACTTCCTTTTGAGGCTTTAGTATACCTCCGAGCATTAAAAGAAGTAGATTTTACATTTTCTGTTGATTTCCGGACTGTTTTATATAAACGTCTCGTAGATGCTATCGCTCATAACAATACTTCTTTAGAAATCGCACGTTATTTTATCTTGCAACTCGATGCGATTTCAAATGAACTATTAGAATTAATTAACCGTTTCAATGGTTGGAAAGAAGGTTTAGTAACAAATCAAGCAATTATGGGGGGGGAAACAGTATTTTCATCATCTCGCCTTACTGTACGGCATATTGGTACGATGCTTGAACGTGGCGAGTCTAAAGAAGTGATTCGAGAGGACTATCATTATTTATCAGAGGAAGATATGGAATTTGCTCTTATTTATACAAGAGCTTATCCAATCATTGGTAGACCAAAAAAATAATGAAGTTTCTAGTTGATGAGGATTTATCGCCATCAATTGCACGTTACTTATGCGAACAGATGCTGGTTGATGATGTAGCTGTAAGAGATCGCAATTTACTTAATACACCAGATTATGAGATTTTAGAGTATGCTTTTCAAGAAGAGCGGATAATAACTGCTAATGTCAGAGATTTCGAGCGCTTTGCAAATATCCGTGAAGTTCATGCTGGTATTGTCTTGATTTGCGATGGTACTTTACTGCGTACAGAACAGATGGAAGTGGTAAATGTTGCTGTAGTTGCAATTTTAGCTGAATTAGAAGCTGGTACAGATATGATTAATCGGGTTCTCTATGTTGAGGCTGATAGGAGTTTAAAGTTTGAAAACCTGCCAATATAAAATGAAAAATTTTTTCCACAAGCATCAATTTCTCTTCTGGTTCGGATTAAGTTTACTAGTTGTGTTGCTTGGTTTTATTCCGGTGAGGATAAATATTGCTTTTCGCCAAGCGCCAACTCCCCAGGCTATTTTTGTGCTGGGAGGTGATTATAATCGGACGAAGTTTGCTGGTGAGTTTTGGCAGTCTCGGAGGGATTTGGATATTTGGGTTTCTGATTGAATTTGTTAACTCTTATCCTGATAAACCTGACTTCGATGTTTGACACTAATTACTGTTACTAATAAGATATCGTCAAAAATATTGTACACTACTCGATAATCTCCTACTCGAATACGATATGAATTCTCTTCACCTTGATTTTTTTTTACGACATTGGGACGAGGTTCTATTGCTAAATATTTAATCTTAGTTTCGATGCGTTATTGGACATCTGAAGGTAGTTTTTTAAATTGTTTTATCGCAACTTTAGAAAAGTCTACACTATAAGTCACGCAACATCCTTTTTCATTTCATTTTTTATTTCTTCCCAGGTAACGGTACCATTAATACGTATATCTTCTCTGGCTTCTTGAATCGCTTTTAAATCTTCTTGGTCTTCTTGGTCATCAATTGTTTTTAATAAAGTATAAATTTCGTCTAAAGTACTGTCATAAGCTTGGTAAAGCAGCACAGTGATATCTTTAATTAATTTTTCTCTCTCACGATCAGTTTTCATAGTTTGTACCTTTTTTAATTAATTATGCCTTGATATAGTAGAAAAGTACTCCGGTGGAGGATACTCTAAACGATTTATAATTAATGATAGCTTGAATGGCGTAGGGTTGGAGTGCTTTACATGAATCGTATATTTCTCGTTAAATTTCTTCCCCCTTTCCCCCTCTAAATAAATGAAACCTAATTTTCCCACTCGTCGCTTTCTCTTCTACTTCGGATTAACTCTGCTAATTGTTTTGATTGGTTTTATTCCGGTGAGGATAAATATTGCTTTTCGCCAAGCTCCAACTCCCCAGGCTATTTTTGTGTTGGGGGGTGATTATAATCGGACGAGGTTTGCTGGTGAGTTTTGGCAGTCTCGTAGGGATTTGGATATTTGGGTTTCTGATTTTGGAAGGTATTTAGATGAACATCGGAGGATTTTGAAAAAGTTTGGCGTGTCTGATGAGCGGTTGCATTTGGATGGTGCTGCTACGGATACGGTGACTAATTTTACGAGTTTGGCTGATGATTTTGTTGATGATAATTTACAGCATATTTATTTGATTACGTCTGATTATCATATGAGGAGATCGAGGGCGATCGCAACTGTTGTTTTGGGTAGTCGTGGGGTTGTGGTAACTCCGGTTGCGGTGGATTCTGGGAGGGATGAGGATGAGGCTTTGGTGAGGGTGGTGAGGGATTTCGGGCGTAGTTTGTTGTGGGTTTTGAGTGGGAGAACGGGGGCTAGTTTGAATCCGGATTTAAGGTGATTTTGATTTAATTAACTTTCTGTGCAAATAAAAGCTGTTCATATTCCTTATAATGCACGTTCAAATTTATATTGACTCTTACCATTCGTTTTTAAGAGTTGAATGCAAATTAGGGATGATGATTTGGATTATCACAGATTAGGTTTTCTGCTTGGGCGACTTTCAGCAAGCGGTCATCAGCAGTTAAAAATTTTAATGTTATGTTATTTCCCTGGGAAAGTTGCGACCAAATGTACTATACAAATTAAGTGCGTAACAGCTTAAAATTTGATTAGCGTGATTAGTTGAAAGGCTCCCTTTTTAAGGTGGTAAAGTAACTAATTGCTTACTACTTTCAGCTTGTCTTTCACGCCAGCCTGCAAACATGATAGAGTGTTTTATAAGTTTTATCTGGTAGGTGAATAAATGGTTAATGTAGTTAATATACCAGTAGAGTTACCTAGTGGGAAAATATTCAATATTGCTAGATTTATTGCTCTTATCCCAATTAATACAGAGAATAATATTAGTTACGATTTGATTTTAGAAGGTTATTCTGACCCTGTTAATTTAGAATTGCAGGATGCTGAAAGTCTCAAAGAAATACTCTTATTAAATAAAAATTTGGTTGCGGTGAGTCAATTAGAACAGAACAAACAAAAACAATTACAGCAAAATCAACGAGCGATGGCGTTATTAAAACAGCGTATGAAACGGCACGAAAATATTTCTGAAGCTGAATCAATTCAGCGAGAAGAAATATTTAATGATTTTAAAACAATCATGGATGCAGAACGCCTTTCCGGACAAAAATTATATTCAGAATAATAACATTTATGATAACTTTTATTGATTCTGGAGTGCTGGGAATTCTCACTAATCCCTATAAGTTTGGGGAAGCTAGCGATTGCGAACAATGGCTTTATACTTTGCTGTCGCAGGGTGTTTATGTTTGTTCTTCGGATATATGCGATTTTGAGGTTAGAAGAGGTTTAGTTTTAGCATTACAAAATAAACCTAAATTTAATGGCATTGAAAATTTAGATGAAATTCGAGACATAATCGATTTTTTACCAATTGATTCGGTTTTGTTGAGAAAAGCTGCTCATTTATGGGCTTCTGCTCGCAGTCAAGGCATACCTACTGCTGACAACAAAAGCCTTGATGTGGATATTATTATTGCTGCTCACTGGCAGATACTGAAAGAAAATTTTCCCGGCCGTTATGTTGTTGTTGCTACTACAAATGTTAAGCATTTGAGCCGCTTCACTGAGGCTAAAGTTTGGAAAGATATTAGGTTTTAATAGCTGGGAATTTTTCTGCTGCTTTGGATGCGATGGAGCAGTTGCGACTGGTTTATCAATCAGCAACTGAGTAGCTTGAGGAGGTTGCTGAATACGGGTATGAATCGAGATGTGGAGACGTAGCAGTGCAACCTCTCTACAAGGGTTTCGGTTATTTATTGAATTATTACCATAATTATTGCTTTTCGTCAACCCCCAAATCTCCAGGCTATTTTTTTACGTTTTTTTTGATTTCAACTTGCGATCGCACACCTAGCCAAAGCGTAGACCCATAGCAATTTCTTTAGTGACTCGCAATAAGCGATTAAAAATTGGGGGATAAAAATATTTGGGTAATATTGGAGTTGCGATCTAAAATTAGCGTATAGAAAAGTTTAACTTGCATTGGCAAGTATCGGTTCTGGAAGTGGTTTACCTTGTGCTTGATAATCTTCAATTAATAGCTCTAAAACTTCTTCTGCATTTTTGAGAGCGTTTGCATAGGTATCTCCATGAGTATGGGCATAGGGACCAAATTCAGGTAAACTAACAACGTACTTTTGGTCTTCCTTTGACCACTGAATAATAATACTATATTGTGGTTTCATTCCTCTTCTCCAATATCATCTAATTCATCTTCTAGTTGCTTCAGGTTTTCTATTTCCTTCACGGCTTTTCTAACATCTTTTTCTTGATAACGGTCTGCATCTGCTCCATCTTTACCAGATAAAGTTAGGCTATAAGATAGGTCTGGGTGACTCCAAACTGTATGACTTCCTTTACCAGACCTATAAGTAAATCCAGATTTTAAAAGCATGGCTTTTAATTCTCTAATTTTTTTTGGCAATGTGGTAGTTTTTT
>JBARZF010000536.1:0-2301 GCA_049649675.1 Rivularia sp. (in: cyanobacteria)
TCGCGGCGTTTAGTACGTTCGACTTCGGCGATCGCCAAGTATTCCGTGTAAGCTGAAACCATTTGTTGAAGAGATTCAGCAGGGTTGAAATTTGGCAGCCCAAAGTCTTTTATTTTCTTTAGTGACATCTTTAATAATCTCCCAAACTACGGTACTTAGCTGTAATTCTCGCAGTAGCAGGATTAAGCTGTCCTTCACTATCTAAAACAGGAGTTTTCATAATTTCTGAAATTGCCTTTATTAGTAGCGCTACCTGTTGAAATTTACTTTCATCGCGGTTTTTATCGAAATACGGTAGAGATTCGAGTTCATCAAGCTCATCAGTTGCTCGTTCATTGACAGATTTAAGTAAATATCCTAACTCGTAAATCCGCCGTCTTACTTGTTCTAGAAAATCGCTAATTGCTTCAATCTCAGCAATTGCTTTATTGATTTTCGCTTCATATTTTCGCGCTTTTTTTAAAGCTTTTTCACCTTTACCTGCAAATATAAAACCACCAATCATTAAAGCTGGAGCAACGGTAATTCCACCTAATACAAGAGAACCAAGTGCCATACCACCTCCACCAGCAGCAAGCGAGCCACCACCTAACCATGCAAGAGTCGCATTAGTTGCAGCAGCACCACTTAAACCTGAGATAGCAGTTCCCGTGCTTGCAACTCCTACAGAAGTAGCAAGACTCATTGCACCACCGTATCCAGCAGCAGCTCCCCCAATAGCTTTAATGCCTCCTTGGAAAAATTGTTCGGCTTCAACTGTTGCTGTTTTGTATTCCTTGACTTGCTTGACTGAAATTCCATCAAGCCCAGCTAAAAATTTATTTTGACTTTCTTTGGTATTACCAATGTTATTTTCGATGAAGTCAATAAAACGTCCTATTGTATCTATCATCACATTCATCTGAAATTCACCATAATATTCTGCTAGCTGATTAGTTTCTTCCCTTTGTGCATCTAAGTAGTCAAGAGCATCTTGATAATCTTCTTGAGCGTTTTCACCAATTTCCTTGGCTTCATCCATATCAGATAAACCTGAAATGCCTGCTCCGACACCTAAAGCACCAGTAGCCAAAGCCGCAGCACCCAATATTAGTGGAATCATAAATTGCTCCCGATTAAAGTTAGTTTTAAAAAAGGTTATCTAGAGTTTTTCTACGACGGAAGATTAACCTTATATGTAGAGTTCCCAGATTTACGAAATAACTAACCTTTTTCAGAAGCGTAAATTTGAAAATTGAATAAAGAAAATTAGTCTACTGAAGTATTAGCGTCAAATACGATGTCTAATTATTAACTTTATTAGCATTTTGCTATGTAAAATTACCCTCTCTTCCTTTCTTTCCTCTGCGCTCTTTGCGCTCTCTGCGGTTTTTTCAAATCAGTAATTTTCAGGAAATTATAGTAATTAAATAATTACAGCTATAGCTGGTGCGTGACGGCAAAATCTATTTGTTTAGTTAGGCTTAGTAATTAATAGCAGCCGTCACACACCCTACAAGAAATTAGCCCGTGAAGACGGGCTTTGTAAATGTAGCCCCAGGTTTCCAACCTGCGGGCGTTATGCGAACGTTATTGCGGGCAATTATCTCCACAACCCCACAAAAAAAAGGACAGGTTTTAAACCCATCCCTTTAATCAAATAAAATTACTTCAAACTAAAAACTAATTACCAATCTCCGGCGCACTCATTGACACCGCAGGCACTTTCTGCTGAGCCAAACTCGGTACCGAATCGCGCAATTTAGCAGTTAATTGAACTGTTGTCGCATCGTAAATCTGAGTCAAAATCTTCGGATACAAACCAATTCCAATAATTGGAATCAACAAACAAGCAACAATAAATATTTCGCGGGGTTCGGCATCTATGAGGTTTTGATGGGAAGTCAACTCTTTGTTTTCTTCGCCGTAGAAAATCTCCCGCAACATTGACAGTAAATAAATCGGTGTCAAAATTACACCAACTGCCATTAAGAACACTACGAAAATCTTAAAGGTGTTGCTATAAGCATCACTAGTAGCAAACCCCACAAATATCATCAACTCTGCCACAAAACCGCTCATTCCTGGCAATGCCAAAGAAGCCATCGAACAGGTGGTAAACATGGCAAAGATTTTACTCATTTTTTGACCGACACCACCCATTTCATCGAGCATCAAAGTGTGGGTTCGATCGTAAGTAGCACCAACTAAGAAGAACAAACTCGCCCCAATTAATCCGTGAGAAACCATTTGCAGTACTGCTCCGCTCAAACCTAAATCGGTGAAGCAACCAATACAAATCAGCACAAAGCCCATGGGAGA